>JACRCA010000188.1 GCA_016234425.1 Deltaproteobacteria bacterium
CAGATGGCCCGGACGATCGGTCATTTGGCTGAAAAAATCTTGGGCGTGGCCATTCCAGTCTCCAACATTCCGGGTGCATCTGGGAATACCGGACTGGCCAATTTGGTTGCCGCCAAAGCCGATGGATACACGATTGCTACCTTCATTGCGGACACAATGTACACCTTTTCCGCGGGCACTTCCCGCTATAAAACTTCTGATTTCGACTTTATTGTTCGAACCCAGGTCGCAGATTCTTTCCTCTTCGTTAGAACGGATAGTCCTTTCAAGACCATCCAGGATCTTTTGAAATACGCCAAAGAGAACCCAGGAAAATTAAGAGTAGCCGCAACAGGATTCGGCACAGGGGATGACGTTACTGTCCGTTTCCTGGCCGCGAAGGGGTATAAAATGACCACTCTTCCCATTCCAAAACCGGGAGAAAGATACGCTTCCACGCTGGGGGGGCATTCTGAGGTGCTCTACGAACAGGCCGGGGACATCAAGCAGTATCTGGAAGCCAAACAACTCCGCCCGCTCATTATTTTTGCCCATAAGCGAAATCCCGCTTTTCCGGAGATCCCCTGCTCGGTGGAGCTGGGGCTTGACATTACTCTTCCACAGTTCCGCTCCATCGTCACCAGGGCCGGAACCCCTCCCGAGAGGATAAAAATCTTGGCCGAGGCTTTTAAAAAAGCCCTGGAGACTCCGGAGTACAAGAAATTTGCCGAAGAATGGTACCTAGATCCTGAAAGTTACATGGGCCCGGATAAGTTCCCGGCCTGGGTTGCTGCGGAGATAGAGACCATGCGCAATTTCATGAAGACCTTTGGTATGGTAAAATAAAATTTGGCGATCCTTTGAGGGAATGAATTTTGGAGGAAGGGGGAAACACTTCCTTCCTCCGGGTGGAAAAGTATATGGAGTATACCATTTAAGGGCAGGGAAAATGAATAGCTGGGGATTTTTCTCTCGTCTAAAGGGTCCTCTCCTTATTTTTCTTCTTTCTCTCTACCTCTACTTCTTGGCAGGGAAAATGGAAGAAGTCCCCATTCCCGGCCAATTGGGCCCGGCCTTCTGGCCGAAGGCAATCCTCATATTGCTCATGATTAGTTGTGGCATCAAAGCCCTGGAATTTTTTTTTGCTGAAAAAAGAAAGAAGGCACCAGAACAGGAGTTGTCTCGCCCTCCCGTGAATCTCCCAAAGCTCGCGGTCATGATTGTTTTAGTTATCGCTGCCGTAGTGGCTTTGGATGCTCTTGGGTTTCTGCTGGCCAATTTTCTCTTTCTGCTCTCATTTATGCGCGTTGCCGGGCTCAAGAAAAAAATTCCCCTACTGCTGACTTCTGTTCTGGGAACGATCCTTCTTATCTACCTTTTCGTCAAGGTGGTCTATCTTCCCTTGCCCAAGGGCCGCTGGTTCTTCGATGATGTGACGATCTTTTTATACCGAATTCTACGGGTCTTTTGACCTGGCTTCAATTGGGGAAAAATTTGCTCGGCCAATTGGAATACCTGCGCATTGGATTGATCAACACTTTTGATCCTCTGAATTTCTTGATGATTCTTATCGGTCTGGCGGTCGGCATTCTGGCTGGAGCCCTTCCGGGCATCACCATGCTCAATGCCATTGTCCTCGTGCTGCCTTTTACATACTTAATGGGCATCGTCCCTTCCTTACTTCTCATGACATCCATCTACTGCGGAGGTGTATTTGGAGGGTCGATAACAGGTATTCTATTCAACATTCCGGGTGACCCGATGAATGTCCCCACGACCTGGGAAGGATACAAACTGAATAAAAAGGGGTTCGTATCGAAAGCCCTGGGCATGGCCATTATGTGTTCGGCCATCGGTGGGTTCTTGAGTGCCCTGATCATGACCACTGCCTCCCCCCCTTTCGCCAAGGTCGCTCTCTCCTTTTCCTCCTGTGAATATTTCGCGGTCGTCTTTTTGGGGTTGGCGAGCGTGGTAGTCATCGGCACCCGATCGATTGGCAGTGCTTTGATCTCCCTTTTCATCGGCATGTTCCTGGCCAGCGTGGGAATGGACGATATCTATGGCGTGTCGCGCTTTTCTTTTGGGTCCCGGATCTTAGAAACGGGGATCAACTTCGTCACCGTTTTGATCGGCCTATTCGCCATCGGCGAAGTTCTCGATCAACTTTCCCTAAAAACTAAAGAGGAGACTGGAAATTTTAAGGTGCGCCCCAAGACCGAGCTTCCGCGATTTAAAGAAATATGGATCTTGCGCAACACGATTCTGCGCGGACTGGGCATTGGAACGGTAATCGGGGCCATTCCTGGAACGGGCGCCACGGTAGCCTCCTTTGTCAGTTATGGGGTTGAGAAACAGATTTCCAAGCACCCCGAAAAATTTGGCACGGGCGTATGGGAGGGTCTCGCCGCTTCCGAAACGGCCATCAATGGGTCAACCGGGGGGGCAATGATCCCTTTGCTGACTCTGGGAATTCCCGGAAGCGGGGCCACGGCGGTGATGATGGGCGCTTTTCTCCTCCATGGCATCCAGCCCGGTCCGCTGCTTTTCACCAAAAGCCCGGAATCTGTATATACGATCTTCGTGGGCATGCTCCTATGCAACCTGATCATGATCCTCGCCGGGCTTTTGACCGCTAAATTTTTCTCTGAGTTAATGCGAGTGCCGGCCAACATCCTCGGAGCCTTTATCATCTCCTTTTGTTTAATCGGTGCTTTCGCCTTGCGCAACGACATGGCTGATGTTTGGTTCATGGCCCTTTTTGGAATCCTGGGGTACTTCATGCGTCGGTATGAACTTCCCATACCCCCTCTGGTTCTCGGCCTGATCCTTGGACCTTTGGCGGAAAGTTACTTTTTGACTACCCTGATCGGTGTCGAAAACGACTTCACCATCTTTTTCCGTCGTCCAGTGAGTGCTTGTCTGATGATCATCTCCATAGGCCTTTTGCTAATGCCAGCCCTAAGAAGGATGGGTGAAAAAAGAAAGAAATCCTCTGAGGCCAAATGAATAGTGATAAAAGAAAAAAAACTATCGTCCTGGGGGTCCTGGGCGTTGACGCCCATGTCGTGGGAAATAAGATTATGGCCCACGCTCTGGAAAGCGAAGGTTTCAAGGTGGTAAACATCGGGACTTTCTCTTCCCAGGAAGATTTCATCCGGGCGGCTATCGAATCTGCAGCTGACGCTTTATTGGTAGCCTCCCTTTGCGGACATGGCGAACTGGAATGCCGCGGTTTTAGGGAAAAATGCATCGAGGCCGGGTTGGGAAATATCCACATGGTCGTCGGGGGAAATCTCGTGGTGGGCAAGCAGAAATGGGAAGAAGTAGAGAATTGCTTTAAAGAGATGGGCTTCAACCGCGTTTATCCTCCCGGCGTCTCACCCAAGAAGGTGATTGAGGATTTGAAGAACGATCTTAAATGCAGTTCGGAGCCGTGTAGGGGCAATTCATGAATTGCCCCTACGACCTTATTTCTCCGAACTCTTTACTCCGAACTCATTACTGGTTTTATGTCTTTTGCTCTGCTCATCGATCTCGGCAGCACATTTACAAAAATTCTAATCGTCGACTTAGCGACCGAAGAGATTGTCGCCTATGCCCAGAGTTGCACCACTGTGGAAACGGACATCATGATTGGGTTGCGCAGGGCTTTAGAGCTTCTTCCTTCCCGAATAAAAAATGGCCCATTCGAATGTAAGTTAGCCTGCAGCAGTGCGGCTGGTGGCCTGGGCATGGTCACCGTGGGCCTTATTCCGCAACTTTCAGCGGAGGCAGCCAAGCGCGCTGCCCTGGGAGCGGGAGCCAAAGTCATCAAAATCTATTCCTTCCGCCTTTCCGCCAAAGAACTTCAGGAGCTCGAAGAGCTAGCCCCAGACATCCTGCTTCTCGCCGGTGGAACGGACGGCGGTAATACTGAGGTGATCATCGAGAATGCCAGGAAACTCGCCCAGAGTCGGGTCCGCTGCCCAATTGTCGTAGCTGGAAACAAAGCGGCCGTTGATGAAGTAAACTCTATTCTCTCCGGTGCCGGGAAGACCGCCCTCATCGCCGGTAACGTTATGCCCGAAGTTAACGTATTGAACGTGGAGCCTGCACGGGAGATGATCCGGAAGGTCTTCATCGAGCGGATCGTCGAGGCCAAAGGGCTGAAGAAAGCTGAGGATTTTGTGGAAGGAATCCTCATGCCCACGCCCACGGCTGTCCTGCGCGCCGGACAACTTCTATCCCAAGGAACGGATTCAGAAAAAGGCCTTGGTGATCTGGTGATCCTTGACGTTGGTGGAGCCACGACTGACGTGCATTCCATGGGTATGGGAAACCCAGTTCAGCCTGGTGTGGTGCGCAAAGGACTTCCCGAACCTGTGGCCAAGCGTACGGTAGAAGGAGATTTGGGGATCCGATACAATGCCAGCTTCATCCTCCGTCTTTGCGGCCAGGAAAGGATCATGAAAAATGCTCGTCTTCCCCACCCTGGCCTTTCCCAAAAATTGGAGAATCTCTCCAAAAACGTAGGATATCTGCCCGAATCCGAAGAAGACCTCGACCTGGACTTGGCCCTCGCTGCCTGTGCTGCCGAAGCGGCCATGGAACGGCATGCAGGGAAGATTGAACCTCTTTGGGGACCCCAGGGGCAATACTATCTTCAGTTTGGAAAAGACCTGACTCGTATTGAACATCTCATTGGAACGGGAGGAATTTTTATCCATCACCCAAAGGCCGGCGAGATCTTGAAAAGGACCCTCTTTTCGCCAGAAGAACCCTTTTCCCTG
>JACRCA010000029.1 GCA_016234425.1 Deltaproteobacteria bacterium
GAATTGCGGGTTGGGGAATTGCGAATCTTTCAATTCCTTAATCCCTAAATTCAGAGTTCCCATTGGCGTTTAGAGGAAAAAGGCCGGTTCTTCTTCGAGTTCAGGAATGTGCTCAGCGATGGAGGCAAGGGACTGAGCGATTTCCTGGATGGCCGGATTGAGAACTTTCGCTCTCTCCTCCCCGAATCTTCGAACCGCCAATTCACTTAGAATCTCAGCAAACTTTTCTTTGGTCATCATGGGCAAACCATTTCCCAATAGTTATGATACGGTTGCGGCCAGGGGATACCTTCCGTGCTCCACCGCTGCGGAGAAGAGGGCCACGATATTCTCTGGAGGAACGTCAGGCTGAATGCTGTGGCAGGAGGTGAATAGGTATCCACCGCCCGACCCGAGAATTATGATCATCCGCCGCACCTCCTCCTGCACTTGAACGGGAGTGGCCCGGGGGAGGAATCTCTGAGTGTCGATCGCCCCATGGAAAGTAAGGGCGGATCCGTATTTTTGCTTGAGGCGGTGGGGGTCCATATCCCGGGCACTGATCTGGACCGGGTTGAGTACATCCACGCCCAGCTCCACATAATCATCCAGGAAGGCGTAAATAGACCCGCAGGTGTGGACGCAGAGCTTGGCGGCCGTGTACTCCTTTATGGCCTGGAATATGCGGCGGTGGCAGGGTTTGATGAATTTTCTGTAAAGGTCCGGCGACATGAGAGGGCCGTCCTGCCCACTAAGGTCTTCGTAATAGATCACCATGTGGATATATTCTCCCACGGCCTGCATATAATTTCTGTAAACCGTGACGTAGTAATCCGTTAGCCGCTGGAAAAGGGCTTCCGTAAATCCGGGGTTAATGATCATGTCTAAAAAAATATTTTCCATTCCCCGCAGATGCCAGGACATGTCGAAGACCCCCACGCCGGTGATGCCGTCAGCCACGAGGGCATAATCCGTCCGGGTAAAAAGCTGTTTGGCTTTTTCGCGCAGCCCTTCAAAGCGACTGGGTTCATTGGGGTCCGGCCAGGGGAATTTCTCGATCTCCTCCATGCTGGCCGTTTTCATCGGGTGGGATATGGGAAAGGTGTAAAACGACCCGGGCGCTTTATACCACGGCACTCCCCATTCATCTACGACGGTGTAGCGGTCGAGGCGAACCCTCTCCCACGTTTTCGGAACGTTCATCCGCAAGTAAAGAGTATCCACGTGCAGAGCTTGCAGAATTTCCTCATCGGGAATGATGTGCTCGTCAGCAAAATGCCTGATCCTCTTGTCCAGGGCCAGCCCCATATAATTTCTTAACCGATCGTAGGCTGCTACCGTGCGGATCGTCGAAGCGATCGAACCCAAATCGATGGGCACGCGGTCGGGTTCCTTATGGTTGAGGGCGAGCGTAAATCTTTCCCGGGATGTGAGCTCCCCCATTTCTCCTCCTCCATTTCACTTGAGAAGATCCGGTGTAACCATCCAGGCCACCTGCCAGCCCTTCTCTTCGTTTCTTTGGAGGCAAACCACACCCCCCTGCCGGAAGGCCACCAAATTTTTTGACTCTGAGCCAGCCAGCAGGCTGGAGGCCAGCTTGCCCAAGAAGGGAAGATGACCTACGATCATGAGGTCGCCAGTCATTTCGGAAACTTCTTTGGCTAAACCCTGGACAGGGTCATTCGGAGCCAAGCTGTCTTTTTCCTGAACTCGACACTCTGGCCCGAGATGGACGGCGATGATTTCAGCAGTTTGCCTGGCCCGGGTTTTGCCGCTATGATGGATGGGCACTGGACCCATTGGCGAGCCTTTCAAGAAGGAAGCTATTTTTTTTACGTCCAGGCGACCTTTGGCCGTAAGGGGTCGGGAAGGATCGACTTCTTCCGTCGTGGCTTCCCCATGCTGGACTAAATAAAGTTTCATTCTTTCTCCCTCCGGGGTAAAAGGGGACGTACATAATTTTATAAATTTTATCTTCCACTCAGGGTGTAATTGTGTAGCTTTGCTAATTCAGCAGCCCTTCTGACCGCTAGGCTAATCGCAGGCCGTGTCATAGGAAGCTGCTGTGCCAGTCGGCTCTGAGTGATACCCAAGTCCCGCGTAGCCCAATAACATAGCAAGCTGAGGCCTGGACGGTTCGCTGATCCTTGCTCGAATCCGTAACCTCTTCCGGAGTCATTTACGAAATGTAAACGTATAATTTTATGTACGTCCCCTATTTGCTACTTGGAATATCGATCCCAATGAACTTTGTCTTTTCGATATTTGGTATGAGGAGAAGGAGATTCTGCGGGATAGCCGATGGGGATGATGCAGAGCACTCCCATATGCCCGGGAACTCCCAGAATTTTGCGCACGGCCCGGGCATGATCTTCTTTAATTCCGCACCAGACTGTTCCCAGGCCCAGGTTGGCCGCTGCCAGAAGGAGGTTCTCTGTGGCTGCCGCACAATCCTCTTTCCACCATTCTGAACTTTTATCTCCCAGGATAATGATGGCTGCAGGAGCTTCGGCAGCCATGTAAACCCAGGGATGAACCCGGGAGAGATCTTCCTTGATCTTGGATTCCCGGACAATGACGAATTCCCAGGGCTGGGCATTGTTGCCGCTGGGAGCCGCCATGGCGGCTTTCATCAGAAGCTCCAGGGTTTCATCGGGTATGGCTTTTTTCTGATAACGCCGGACGCTCCTGCGCTTACAGATAAAATCGAGAATCTCTTTGGATCCCATCTCTCACCTCACCGAGATATTTTTCACGCAACGAAAACCGAGCCAGTGGGCTCCGTTGACCTGATCTTCAGCAGACCAGCGAACCGTGGTGCGCACGAAAGTGGCGCCTCCAAGGAAGCAACCCCCGCGCATGGGCAAGTGACCTTCAATCCAAACCCCTTCGCACATCTCCCACACGTTGCCCGCCATGTCGTAACACCCGTAAGGACTTACACCTAGATGGAACTGGGTGACGTCGGTTACCCGGTTGATCCCCACCTCAGCGGAGTTGCAATACCCGATGTAGAAATCATTTCCCCATGGCCACCAGCGGGCATCTATTCCCCGGGCAGCCTTCTCCCATTGAGGCTCGGTGGGGAGGCTTTTCCCGGCCCAGGCAGCGTAAGCCCGGGCGTCATTCCAACCCAGACCGACTACCGGCTGGAGTGGGTCACTCCACCCTTCTTTCCCCCAGAAAAGAGGTTGGCGATGCCCGGTCTCCTCGAGGAACTTTCGGTACTGGTAGTTGGTCACCGGATGGATGTCGATGTAGTAATCTTCCAGGGTGACTTTACGCGCGGGAACTTCGGTCATGAAGACGGAATTTTGGGAGCCATCTAAAACAAAGACTTGTTTTAGCTCGTTCTCCGTAATTCCCATGATAAATTCCCCTGCGGCTATGAGCACCATCTCGACGGAATCGATCGGAGAGATAATCCTGGGAGGCATGGGAGGGATCTTAACTAAATCCGTGATCGACCACAAATTCTGTTTGGCCACTCGGTCACCCTTTAAATTTTTCATTCGGCCTTATTATATTTATTTGAGAGGGAAGAGGGCAAGACAAATCTTACTCCAGTTCAGAGTTCGGAGTTCTGAGTCGGGAGGGAAAATTTAGACTCCGACCTCTTAACCTGGGTAAACAATCTTCTTGTTCTCCCCTGGTGAATCTGCTAATTCTTTAAACATGTGGATTTGTTTCGTCCGGCGCTCCGCGGGATCGTGCTGCGCCTTTCGAATCTGATCTTTAAAGGATTGAGGAATGGGCCGGCCAATCTGGCGAATTAAGATTATCACCGCCTTCTGGCCAGTACGGAATTTTCTGGCCAGGATGGTGGGCTGGCCGGTCATCAGACGCTCGCTGCGCTCCGTCTTTAGGGGGGACCGAGCCCATTATATTCCTGTTCGGGTGGACGTGGAAAGGCCGGCGAGTTTGATTTTGCCAGGGGTAGTACTGGAGCAAATTATCCAAGATTCTTCTTTTCGCTTTATCCTCCATCAGTGTCTCTGCCGATCCCTCGAGCCTTGCCAGCGGTACCCGCAGCAGATTGGTTGCCTTTTCCTGGGGGAAGGAGCGAAGGAGATCAATCCTGCGCTGGGGCGCAAGGCCAGCGCTGAGGAAGCATTGGCCCATCACCGGCACGCTTTGGGCCTGGGGTTGATCCCCGTCGTTGGGAAGGTGCGCGGGGATTCGCTCTGGCTGGGCGTGAAGCGCGCCGACCAGCTTCTCACGGTCTGCCACTGTTGCGATTGTTGTTGTTACTTTAAAATCTACCGCTTTCTCCCCCGAGAGGTCGCCAGAAGCCTGCAGAAGCTCGCCGGGCTGGAAGTGAGGGTGGACGAAGCCTGTGATGGCTGCGGGATCTGTGTGGATCGGTGTTTCATCAAAGCCATGAGGATTCAGGAGGGCAGAGCAGTAGCCGGGGAGAACTGTCGTGGCTGCGGTCGCTGTGCGGCGGTCTGCCCGAAGAAGGCAGTTAAGATTTCCCTATCAGCGGAAGCTTCCTTGGAGAGATATTTTCAGCTGGTCCGTCCCCCCCAAGAAGTCTAAAAGGGTTCGAGGATTCGAGTGATTGCGGATTTTTAAATCCACCTTCCACAATCCGCATTCGGCAATTGCGTTGCCCCTGGAATCCTGTTTTTCACGGGCTGGAGAAGAAAGCCCGGTATGCTTTGTAAGCCTCGAAGATATCCGCCTTGGAGGTGATTTCAAAGGGCGAGTGCATCGAGAGCATAGGGACGCCGCAGTCGATGATGTCCATACCATAAATGGCCAGGTACTTGGCCACTGTCCCTCCCCCTCCCTCATCCACTTTTCCAATTTCAGTCATTTGCCAGGCCACGTTATGCGCGTTGAAGATGCGGCGAATCTCCCCCACGTATTCAGCCCGAGCATCGGAGGAGGCGACTTTCCCCCGCGCGCCAGTAAATTTCTCCAGGCAGACCCCATAACCGACTTTACCAGCATTCTGCTTCTCGTGGACCTCGGGATAATTGGGATCCAGGGCTGCTTGCACGTCAGCGGAGAGAGCTTTAGAATTGGCCAGGATTTCTTTGAGCAGGGCTTCAGAGACCGTGAGGCTACAGCGCCCGATCAGGGTGCGGATGACGCTCTCCAAGAAGAGGGATTTGGCCCCCGTGCTCCCCTCGCTGCCGATCTCTTCTTTGTCCACGAAGAAGGCGATGCTCGTTCTGGGTGGGTCCTCAAGGGAAAGAATCGCCTGGAAGGAAGTGTAGGCACTGGCCCGGTCGTCCTGCCCGTATGAGCCCACAAGGCTGCGGTCGAAACCCACATCCCGGGCCTTCATCGCCGGGACTAGCTCCAATTCTGCGCTGGTGAAATCCTCTTCCACCAGCCCATATTTCTGGTGCAATAGCTCCATGACCCGGAGCTTGATCCGCTCTTTGGCTTCCAAATCGGGGAAAGGAAGGCTGCCAGCGAGGACCGTGAGCTTTTCCCCTTCGATCGCTTCCGCTAACTTCTTCTGGTCTTGAGTCTTGCCCGAAAGGTGGGGCAGGAGGTCGTTGATGACAAAGACCGGATCATCGGGGTTTTCCCCCATTTGGATATTTAAGGTGGAGCCATCGGATTTTACCACAAAACCGTGGAGAGATAAGGGAATGGTGACCCACTGGTACTTTTTAATCCCGCCATAGTAATGAGTGTGCAGAAGGGCCAGGTCTGCTTCCTCATAGAGAGGATTCTGCTTGAGGTCAATTCGCGGCGAATCGATGTGCGAGACAATGATCCGCACCCCTTCGACCAAAGGGGCCTGGCCTAGAATGGCGAGAGCAACGGATTTGTCCTTATTCACCAAAAAGACTTTTTTCCCGCCACTCCGTTGAGTGGCCTCTTGGAAACCGGCTTCCTTGGCTGCTTTGACGATTTCTTGAACTGCTTCTCGTTCGGCCTTGGCCCGATCGAGAAAATTTTTATATCCTTCAGCAAAACGAAAGACCTCTTCTCTCTCCCGCTCTTCCAGAAGGTCCCAGGATAGTTTGCCCCGGAACTTAAGCTTTTTCTCGAGCTCCTTCGTCTCTTTTTTTATTTTTTCGTTTTCCTCGTGAATCATCCGGAGACCTCCTCGGATAAGCTGCGATGGCCATGGGGAAAGCTGGACGGGGACGGAGTCAACGCTTGACCCTGGCGAAGCCTTGTTCCAGATTCACGGAGGCTTCCAAGCGGGGGACCATTTCGAAGCAGGGCTGACAGATGGGAAAGTCGATGACTTTGTGGTCGATTTCAAGTTGAAGGTTCAACCCCTTATCATTGAAAACTCTTCCACAGTAAGCGCAACTGGGATTTTTCAAAAAGGGCTTCTTGCTCAGTTTTAGCTCCAACATTTCCATCATTATTGAATGTCCTCCTTTTTCCTCCTATTCCTATAGGCTCTTTCCTCATCAATGGATAGCCGCATATTGCTGGCAGGCGGAAGCAACTTGGTTATGCTCTTCCCAAAGGGCATCGGCCATTTGGCCATAGGCTAGAGCATATTGGTCAAGTTTATCCGATAGTTCAGTAAGGATGGTCTCGGCACCCGGATGCGTAGGATGAGCTGCACATTCGCCCACTACCTGGCGAAGGAGGTGGGGGTGATCGATGATGAGGCAGGGGCGGTAGTAATTGGGGGAGTAAGGCCTCCGTCGACGAATGGCCTGAAAGAATTCCGAGTTCAGGATCTCGCTCAGCGACTTATTCTTAATGTTGTCCACGGAGAAATGGACGAATACGCAAGGCTCGACATCTCCCCGGCAGTTCACATGCAAGTAGCGATCGCCGGCAATGCATCCGCCCACCAGTGAGCCGTCATTCCAGAAATCGACCAAGATCATGGGGGCCTTTTTGCGCAGTTCCATCAGGCGTTTCTGGCGGTAGATGCGCTGTTCTGGTGTGGGCATGAGGTCCAGAGTCGGCTTTTTTTCGAAGGGAATATAGTTGAAATACCAGCCGATGAAGCAGCCCTGTTCGGCAAAGAAATTCACGAACTCGTCGCTGATGATCAGCTCATTATTCTGCCGGGTAGCTGTGGCAGAAAAACCGAAAAAAACCCCTTCCTTTCTCAAATGGGACATGGCTGAGAGAACTTTTTGGAAGGCTCCCGGGCCGCGCCGGGCATCCGTTTCTTTCTCCCAGCCCTCGACGCTGATGGCCGGCAAAACATTTCCCAAACGGGAGAGGGTTTGGGCCAAATGGCCATCGATGAATGTGCCGTTGGTGTAAACTTGAAAATAGATGTCCTCATGGGCGGCAAAGATGTCCAGCAGATCTTCCCGGATAAAAGGCTCGCCCCCGGAAATGGTTATAAAATGAATGCCCATCTCCCTGGCCTCATTGAGTAGACGATGGATCTCCCCTGTATCCAGTTCCTCTCCTTTGTCATACTGGCTGGCATAGCAGCCATAGCAGCTCAGGTTACACCGCATGGTGGGGCTGAGGACCAGGAGGAAGGGAGGATAGAACCCGTACTGGGCGAAGAATTCATCTCGCCTGGGGTTGGCAGCGACGAACTCGTTAACGATTAGATTCTCAGAGAATTTGTCCAGACACCGCTGGGAGCATTGACCGATGGCCCGGCGGGCATGGAGAAGGAGACTTTGGAGAAAATCTCTCCCTTCCGGGTAATAAGAGACTGCCTCCAGGCCTTTCCGTACAAAGGAAAAATCCAGGAGCCTCTGTTCGCTGATGTGTGGAAGAACTTTGAGAAGCGCTTTGGCAGCCTTGACAGCAGCGAATTGCTTGATCCTTTCCGGCATATCCATCCTACAGACTCCCTCCATGGGTTTTTGGTTTGAGCATCAAGAGCATGACTGCAGAGGATAAGATGAAGGCGATAGAAATGACCTGCGGTAAGGATAAAGGGGAGAAAGCAGGGATCATTTCTCTCGGCTCATGGTAACGGAAGAACTCGATGACTCCCCGAACAAGGGCGTAAAGAAGGATAAAGGTCCAGAAAATAAATCCAGGAAAGCGGGGTTTCTGTTCCAACCACAGGAGCACAAGGAGGATTCCTAAATCAGCCGCTGCGGAGAAGAGTTGGGTGGGGAGAACGGGCAGAGTGCGCGGGCTGTCCATGGGGATCAAGCCCTCGCGGACTTGCTGCAGAAAAACTGGCGGCTGATGGGCCGAGGGATAAGAAAGGCCTAAGGTATCGGAGCGCAGCCCGTAGCAGCAGCCATTAAAGAAGCATCCCAGACGGCCGATGGCCAGTCCTAAAGGAAGGGAAGGAGCGTAGATGTCCAAGGATTTCCATAGAGGTAGGTGCAGCCCCCGGATAAAGAAGAGAATGAAAAGAAGGGCCGTGATAACCCCGCCATAAAGAGTTAAACCCCCATCCCAAAGGCGGAAGATCTCTCCAGGAACCTTAGAAAAATGCGGCCAATCGGTAAGGACGTAGAGGAGTCGGGCCCCGACGATGCAGGCGACTCCTCCATAAACGCCCATTTCCAAAAAGGGAAAAGCGGGAAGGCCGACCTGCCTGGCTCGGCGCATGGCCCAGAGGATTCCGACCAGGAAGGCCGCCGCCACAAAAAAGCCATAGGAATGAAGCGTGAAGGAATTCCATTGAGCTACCACCGGGAACATGATCGTTTTCCACTCAGAGTCTGATGAAAATTTCCTTCCGCATAATAGTCTATTCCAATTGCACCCGACAGTCAATCAAGTCTGCGCCAAGTGTTTCTTAAGGGTATTGCGGACACGTTCGGAGAGTTCTCCCTCCTTTTTCGGGGGCATACCGGCAGTTTCGATGGGCTGTTCGATGGTGATCTGCACCCTTCCCGGATAGGTGTGCCAGTCTCCCTTGGGCATGATCTTTTCCGTACCGCGGATCGTGATCGGCAAGATGGGGGCTTGGCTCTTGAGGGCGATGAGAAAAACACCTTTTTTGAATGGCTGGAGCTTTCCGTCCGGGCTGCGCGTTCCTTCAGGGAAGATCATGACCGAAACGCCTTCTTTCACTTTCTCTGCCGCCTGCAGCATGCTGCGGTAAGCTTTTTTGGGGCTGTCGCGCTCGATGGGAATATAGCCGATGCGCGACATGGCCCATCCCATGAAGGGGGTGCGGAATAACTCGGCTTTGGCCGTCCACCGGAACTGGATTGGAAGGTAACCCAATAGAGCGAAGATGTCGAAGTTGCTCTGGTGGTTAGAGACGAGGATATAGCTATCATGAGGGTTGATGTTTTCCAGACCCTGAATCTTCACTTGCGTGCCAGTGGTGCGGAGTTGGATCTTCCCCCAGAGACGGGCCACGAGATGGGGGATGTTCCCAGAAGAATCGAATAGGGAGAGAAAAATTGCCACTGTTCCTAAGATCAAGGTGGAAAAAAAATAGGTCGTCCAGGCGAAAAGAGTCCGGAACATCCGTTTAGAATCCTGAAAAGTTTGTGGGAATGGTTCTATTCATACTCGATCCTCAGGAGACTGTCAAGGTGGCTCCTCAATAAAACCTTGACTTCCTCCCTTTGAATGATAAAATTCCTTTGGACGAAAAGCAGGAGAAGGAGAAGGGCGGAAAAGAAATTCTAAGGCGATCGGGAAAAATACCAAGAATTCTGCGGCCGTGAGGGAGGGATATCCATGATCAACAAGGTCATTTTCATCGGTAGATTAGGGGCCGACCCAGAAATTCGTTATACACCCAGTGGAGCGGAGGTGGCTACTTTCCGAATTGCCACCAGCGAAACGTGGACGAATAAAAACGGTGAGAAAGAGGAGCGGACGGAATGGCACCGCATCGTCGCCTGGAGGGGATTGGCCAAGATCTGTGGAGAGTATCTGAGTAAGGGAAAACTCGTCTACATCGAAGGAAGGCTGCGGACCCGATCCTGGGAAGACCGGGATGGAAATAAGCGGTTTACCACAGAAATTGAAGCCACCGACATGAAAATGCTCGGCGGAGTGGGAGAGCAAGATCGAAAAGCCAAAGAACCGGAGAAAGAATACTCTCCCCCGACGACGAAAGACGAGGAGGACATTCCTTTCTGATTTTAAATCCCCATCCTGGAGAGGCTCTTTTGAACTTTGAGCAAGCCATAAGTTCCATCGAGGAGGAATTGAGGGCGGTAGAGACCGAGATGGCCAGGAACCTCTTCTCCGAGATTACCATGATTCCAGCGGTGGGCCATTACCTTATCTCCAGCGGGGGAAAGCGGTTTCGCCCCATTCTCCTCCTTTCTTGCGCTCGCCTTTGCGGCTACCATGGCCCTCGGGCTGTGCCTTTGGCTAGCACTATGGAATTCGTCCATACGGCTACCCTTTTACACGATGACGTGGTTGATCGGGCCTTCGTGCGCCGAGGAATTGCCTCGGCCAATTCCGTCTGGGGCGATGGAGCCAGTGTCCTGGTGGGCGATTTCCTGTTTACTAAATCCTTTTCCAATATTGTCCAGGATGGCAACCTGCATATCTTAGAAGTTGTTTCCTCAGCCACGACGCGGATGGCTGAAGGGGAAGTGATGCAGCTGGTTAAGATGGGAGACCCGGGCATGACCGAGGAAGATTACTATTATGTGGTCATGAACAAAACAGCGGTCTTGATTTCCGCGGCCTGTCAAATAGGGGGAATTCTGGGCGATGTTTCTCCGGAAAAGGAAAAGGCCCTGGCCGATTTCGGGTTCAATTTGGGAATCGCCTACCAATTGCTGGATGATACCTTAGATTACGTATCGGAGGAAGAAACGCTGGGAAAATCCATCGGGAAAGATTTGAGCGAAGGGAAGATTACCCTCCCATTGATCTATACCCTGCGGGTCTGTTCCCAGCCGGAGCAGGTCCGCATCTCCCAAATTATCAAGAACCCGGACCGGGGAGAGGAAGATTTAGGGTACGTCATGAAAGCGATCCAGGATTGTGCCGGAATCGCTTACACCATCCGGCGCGCCGAAGAGTTCGCGGCCAAAGCGAAAGCCTTCCTTTCTCCTTTCCCCCCTGGCAGAGAAAGAGAGGCTCTCCTGGTAATCTCAGATTATACCGTTCAAAGAAAGTGGTAAACGAGAGTGGGGATTTCGGATGGCGGATTGCTGAGCGAAAGGCAAATTCGAACTCCGAATTCCGCAATCCGGAATTTACTTAATTTCTGGGTAAATCTCGGTAGGCCGGGAGGAGCCCGAAACCATCAGCCGCGACGATGGCTCTTATGACTGAAGTAGCCACGACTTCCTCAGCCAGTAAACCCACGGCATTTACGTCTGCCGGCAAATCCCCCGCAGATAGAGCGAAGATCAGGTCTCCATCCACAGTGGAGTGGATGGGGGAGATCGTACGAGCGAATCCACTTTGAGCCATCTGGGCCACCTTGATGGTTTGGCGCTTGGAAAGCCTCACGTTGGTGGCCACAACGCCCAAGGTGGTATTCTGCAAGCCGACACCAGGCCTGGGCAGGGAGATTCCCCCTTTGATCAGGGCAGTCGAGTCAATAAAACGGGTGGGATTCTGGGGGTCCCTCGCTCCCGCAAGAATCTTTCTTTCTTTCGGGTCGATTACATCGCCGAAGGCATTAACGGCCACAAGTGCGGCCACCACCGCTCCACTGGGCAGCGAGACGGAGCTTGTTCCCACCCCTCCTTTTGTGGCCCAACGGATCCCCAGGAGCTTTCCGACGCTCGCCCCGGCCCCCACCCCGACGCTTCCTTCTTGGACGATTCCGGATTGACTATTTAGACAGGCCTGATAACCCATCTCCGGGTCTGGTCGAGCCTGGGTTTCCCCCAAACCCAGGTCATAAATGATGGCCGTGGGGACGATCGGGACCTTGCCCGCTGAAGTCTGGTATCCAATACCCTTTTCTTCGAGGTATCTCATCACTCCTCCGGAGGCGTCCAGGCCAAAGGCACTTCCCCCAGAGAGGAGCACGGCATGCACTTCGTCGACCGAATGGAAAGAATGGAGAGAGTCGATCTGCCGCGTTCCGGCAGCTGACCCGCGGACATCCACTCCCCCTATTGTTCCGGGTGGACAGAGGATGACCGTACATCCTGTAACTCCTTTCAAGTTTTCTGCATGTCCAACCCGAAAGCCGGGAACGTCGGTTATGGCGTTATTCATAATGCCCTTCCTCCGGTATCGATGCGATTATTCCTACATCTAACCGGGCGAGAAGTCAAGGCTTTTGCGCCCAACCTGATTCTCGATTCTGGCAAATTAATAAAATAAAAGGATGGTTACTTGATCGAGGGTTCAAGAAGTCGGGGGGGAAAGGCGAAAAGTAGGGAAGGAATTCAAGGGCGGAAAAAGGCTTGACGGAAGGGAGAAGGGCTTTTAAAATTTATAAAGCTTGGATTTGTCCACAAAGGTAAGCATAATGTGGGGGAAAAATCTTTTGTTCCCAAATAGTTCCCTGGCCTTTTGGTTTAAGGAAAGAACGATAGACCTTTTGATTGCCTTTTCGGGAATAATAGCCGTTCTTTTGGCCACCATTTATGTTCATTTTCTGACCCCACCCAGCTGGGAACAGCATTCCAAAGTCGTGAATATCCCGGGCGGGACTGGCTTCCAGGAGATATCCAGGATCCTGGAGGAAAACGGAATCGTGCGTGACCGGAGGAGCTTTTATCTGTTGGGCCGCCTGGAAGAGGCCGTTCCAAGGGTAAAGGCAGGGGAATATGAGTTTCATACCGGGATGACGCCTGGCGCAGTTCTGGCAAAGTTGGTCCGGGGAGAGGTCATCAAATATCCCATTACCATTCCAGAAGGGTTTAATATCTTTCAAGTCGGGGAGGTTTTGGAACAGGCGAAGGTATGCGGCAAGAAATTTTTTCTGGAAAAGACAAGGGACCGTGCTTTCATCGCTTCTTTGGGTTTGGACGCAGAGAGTTTGGAAGGTTACCTTTTCCCAGATACCTACAATTTGCCCAAAGGGTTCGGAGAGGAGCAGGTCATCCACCAGATGGTATCCCGTTTTAAAACCGTCTATGCTTCATTGGCTGCCCGGGCCGAACATTTGGGGCTGAATCGCAAAGAGGTAGTTATCCTGGCCTCGATGATTGAGAAAGAGGCCAAGGACGATCAGGAAAGAAGACTGATCTCCGCAGTTTTCCACAACCGCCTTCACCGGGGAATGGCCTTGCAGAGCGACCCCACCGCTGTCTATGGCGTAAGGAGGGGGAAGGCTGCAAGTGAAAGAATCACAAAACAAGATCTCCAGAGAAGAACTCCCCACAATACCTACCATATCAGCGGCCTTCCGAAAGGGCCTATTGCCAATCCGGGTTTAAAATCCCTAAAAGCAGCGTTATATCCTGCCGATGTAAATTACCTCTATTTTGTTTCCAAGAACGACGGTACCCATTATTTTTCCAGAACATTGGAAGAACATAATCGAGCGGTCAACAGGTACCAGCGGAAGGGGAAGAAAAACAAAAAGCAGGAAATCTCCCCAATCAAGCATGGCAGGAGCCAATTTACTCTTCCCAACCACTCGGAATTTCACGAGAATGCCAAACTAAGCCCCGCGTGATCACCAGACCTGCCTCGGGGTGAAGAAAAAAAATTTTAAATTTTTCTTGACAGCCTCCCGACAATAATTTATAAAAGGTGGTATAAAGTGGGAAAAAGTGGATAATAGGGGAAATTGGAAAAATGTTCCGCGGAAGGTTTGAGCGCACAATAGATTCTAAAGGGCGAGTCTCCATTCCTGCGGAATTCCGGGAAATTCTGGCTGAAGAATACGATGATCGGTTGATTCTAACAAATTTCGACCGGTGTATAGTGGCCTTTCCTTACAAGGAGTGGGAAATCTTTGAAGAGAAAGTTAGTAACTCCCTTTCCATGTTCAAGAGAGAAACGAAGTCTTTCCAAAGGTTTTTTATTTCAGGGGCTTCCGAATGTCCCATTGATAGACTGGGTCGGATTTTGATTCCACCAACGCTCAGGAACTGGGCCCAACTGGAAAGAGATGTGGTTTTTGCGGGCATGCAGAAGAGGTTTGAGATCTGGAGGAAGGAGCGTTTCCAGGAAGAGATCCAGCGTTCGGCGATAGAGTTCGAGGCGATGGGAGATCTGTTGGCCAGCCTGGGGTTTTAAAAAGAGATGGGGGGCAGCCAACATCTTCCAGTCCTGTTGGCAGAGGTTCTCGAATATCTAAGGTGCCAACCTGGCTGCATTTACGTTGATGGAACCGTAGGCAGTGGAGGGCATGCGCGGGCCATTTTGGAACGGAGTTCGCCCTCGGGGAAACTGATCGGGTTAGATTGGGACGAAGAGGCTATTCGGCGCGCTAAAGAAAATCTGGCTGATTTTGGCAGGAGAGTTGAACTCCGAGAAAAAAATTTCAAGAACTTGGGGTCGGTCTTGGATTCGCTTTCTATCA
>JACRCA010000192.1 GCA_016234425.1 Deltaproteobacteria bacterium
CAGAAGTTTCCTAACTGCCCCTGGGTGTTCTTTGGAGAGACAGGAGACAGGATTAAAGACTTTAGAGCAGCTTGGGCAACAGTTTGCAAAGAGGCAGGGCTTGAAGGCAGGCTATTCCATGACTTTCGGAGAACAGCGATTCGAAACATGGTGCGGGCCGGGGTGCCCGAGAGAGTAGCCATGATGATTTCTGGCCACAAAACCAGGAGCGTTTTTGAGCGGTATAACATCGTCAATGAGGATGACCTTAAGAGAGCAAGCCAGAGGGTTAAGGAGTATCATCTGGAGAGGGTAATTTCCGAAAATAGACACAATTTAGGTACAATCCAGGCACAGGAAGCACAATTGCAGTCAGGGGATATGCCCGTAATTCATTGATGGACAAGGGTTTGAGGGATGGGAAGGCTTGAAAGGCTTGATAATTCTATATTTCTGATGCACTATATTGTAAGTTGGCGGAAGTGCATGGGAATCGAACCCACCCGGGACGCCGCTCAGCGCCCCGCACTGGATTTGAAGTCCAGGAGGGCCACCAGTGCCCTATCCACTTCCGTTTGGTAGGCTATGATTCTTTTGCCACAGAGGGCACCGAGGCGGCCGAGATAGAATAAATCCCCAAGCAGAAAAACGATTGAGTCTATTTTCTTCTCAGTGTTCGGGGTACTCTCTGGCAACAATCGATAAATAATATATCCAAGTGTTATGATGGTGTCGAGAAAAAATTCCCGCCATAAAATCAATTATATATTATCCAAAAGGTTTCTTTGCTCGTAGCCTATAGCTCGCAACTCCCAACTCATAACTCATAACTATTTTATATATCCCTTGCTCTTTAGCCCATCATAAAGGGTCTTGGCTTTATTGATGCTGTCTACGATCAAAGCCGCCGTCATGGTTGCGGAGGAAATCGCGTCTACCTGCGGGTCAAAATCCACGGGTTGGAGGATTGACCGCCCGATTAAGCGCTGCTTCATTTTTTCAATTTCTTTTGCGTCCCAGGGAAGATTGTCCAATTTGGTCACCTGCAGAGGGAAGAAATTGATAATCATCCTCTTTTCGTTGAAAGTGAAGAAAAAATGAGTGGCATGGCAGATGTCGCAAGTGGGCGACCGGCTGGCCAGCTTGGCAAAGAGATAAGATTTTTGGTTACCCGTCTGGATCTCGCCTGCATAGATTCCCTCTCCGTCCGGCAAAATAACTTTGGCCACTCGGAGGACTCTCCATTTTGGACTGAGCATGGACTCCTGAGCTTTTTTTGACAATTCATCTTCATTATACCGCAGCATGAGTTTTTGAACTTTGGCCTGCTGGAGGGAAGGATCTTTTTCCTGTTTCATAAGGGCATTCCAATCTGCTCGGAGGGAATCATTCATATCCCTCAGGATGTTTTCCGGTTCCTTGGTCAACCCGATCTTAATGCGGGCCACCAAGAGGCCAGAATCGGTTTTGCGGATGAAAATGGTGAAGGGCGTGGCTCCCGGGTCTCCAATCGCCTCATAAGCCAGAAACTTGGAGTCAGGAATGATAGGGAAGGCAATCTGCTTTTCGGCGCGGAAGGAATCTGCTTCGCGTTGGTTGTTCCCGGCCGCGATGCCCAGGAACTTGATTTTCCCTTTCAGCTGGGGGTCTTTCTCCACCATAGAGAAGAGCTGGTTCATCACCGGGGCCTGGAGTTGACAAGAAAAGCAATACTTATTCAAAAACTCTACAACCATCAGATCAGCTTTGACATCCTTGAGGGTAAACGTATCCCCTTTGACCAAGCCGAAAAATTTTTGGGGAATCCCGAGATATTCCACATCAGATTTAGAAAGGGTCATGGGGAAGGAAAACTCCGGAAAAAAATCCCCCGGAGTGATGACTCTATCTTTTTCTTTGGAAAAAGAAAAGTTAAACGGAAAGAACAGGACGGCCAGCATCCATACGGCGAAGAAAAAGATTGGTATTCTTTTCATACGCCCCCACCCTCCACCTGTGACTTCACCAAACAGTATAAGAAAAAAAGACAGATTGTCAACATCCTTATGGCCGGGCGCAGTTCCGGGCTTTCATTGCCCACCAATCTGTTCTTTGATAGAATAGCAACGAAATGCCTGAAATTACGGATAAGAAATTATGGATGGAATTGCAGGTGGAAACTCATCCCACCCTCGCGGAAGCAGTTTCAAATTTCCTGATTGAGCAGGGCTCTCATGGAGTGGTGCAGGAAGAACTCCCTGGGACTGAGCAGCACAAGAGAGAACGGATCATTGCTTACTTCCCAAAAGATCGTCACTTTGTAAGCCGAAGGCAAAAAATTCGAACCTACCTCCTTGCCCTCCGTAAAATTCACCGCAGATCTTCCCGATTTCAAACTCGAATCATCAAGCAAGAAGAATGGGCAGAAGCCTGGAAATCCAACTTTAAGACCATCCATGTCACTCCCCGACTGGTCATTAAACCACCCTGGGAGGAATACCCCACAAAAAAAGGAGAAGTAGTGGTTGAAATCGATCCAGCAATGGCCTTCGGCACCGGCACCCACCCCACTACGCAGATGTGTCTTAGGGTTCTGGAAAGACTCATCCTATCTTCCCCTCATTCCCCATCCATTCTGGATGTGGGGACCGGATCCGGAATTCTGGCCATCGCCAGCCGAAAAATGGGGGCCAAAAAAGTCCTGGCCATCGATATCGACCCGCTGGCTATCGCCTGCGCTCGAAAGAATGCTGCTGCGAACAACATAGACAGTGGAATTGATTTTCGCACCGGCTTTTTGGGAAGGCTGCGCCGCATTTTCAACATCATTGTGGCCAACCTTTTACCTCAAGAGCTCCTGAGCTTAGCGCCTTACCTGGCGAAGCGGATTTCCCCTGGGGGAGCTTTAATCATCTCCGGGCTCCTTCGCGGACAAAAAAAGGAGGTGATCTCGGTTTTTGCTGAGCAGGGCTTGGAAGTCTGGCGTTCTTTAGAATCGAAAGGCTGGGCCTGCCTCATGCTTAGCCGCAAGAATGAAAGGGATGAAGCTTCGGCGATTCAAAATTGAAAGAGAATGTATCCGGGGTCAAGAAGCGATCATCAAGGATCCGGGAGAAATCAGGCATATCTGTAAGGTCCTCCGGCTAAAAGTCGGCGATGGAGTGGTTCTTTTTGACGGGGAAGGAAAGGAATACCAGGCCACTATCGCCAGCTTTTCTCCCCGGGAAATTTCTCTCGCCCTTCTTGAGCAACTTCCTCCTGATACAACAGAATCACCCTTGAGGGTCATACTTGGTTTAGGAATATTGAAGTCATCCAAATTTGACTGGCTCATCCAGAAAGCCACTGAGCTTGGTGTCTCTGAGATCGTCCCCTTCTATTCCTCCCGTGTCATTCCACGTTGGGAAGAGAAGAGAATTCAATTGAGACAATCTCGCTGGCAGAAGATTGCTTCCGAGGCGGCCAAGCAATGCGGGAGGACAAAAGTTCTCATCGTCCATTCCCCCCGCTCCTTCCAAGAGGCGCTGGCCATGGAGTTTGAAGGAGCGATCAAAATTTTTCTCTGGGAAAGAGAAAAGACCCGCTCACTTAAAGATGCTCTCAGGCAGCCGGTTTCCGGTGTATATGCCCTGGTTGGTCCAGAGGGTGGATTTTCTGAGCAGGAAGCTCTTGAGGCTCAAGAAGGCGGCTTCCTTCCTGTGCGCCTCGGACCCCGAATCTTGCGGGCAGAGACCGCCGGACTCGTTATTTCCAGCCTGCTCCAGTTCATCCTTGGAGATCTGAGCTGAGGAGATATGGAGTTCGCCTAGAGTGAGAGATTAATCGAATCCAGCCTCATGACCTATTAGCAAGAATCATGGGCAACG
>JACRCA010000193.1 GCA_016234425.1 Deltaproteobacteria bacterium
CTTTATACCGATGCCGGATACTGTTTGTTTGCGGTAGGACTGCTCGCGGACCACTTCCCCGAGCAGGCACTCCGGGTAGCTAAAAAATATTTGAAAAAATGGAATTAAAAGAATTATTCGCCACAGGGCACTCAGAGGACACAGAGAAAAAGATTAATATATACGCGATTAAAAAATGAAAAAATCGTTTTCGAATTTTAACGGCATTTTATCTGAATTGCCCTTGTATTTTCCTCTCTGCGACCTCCGTGTCCTCTGTGGCTAAGGAAAAAACATGGAATTGAAGAACGAACGTTGGTCGGATGAAGAATTTTTTGCCGAAAGGGGAAAAGTCCTCTCCCTCTGGCCCACAGGACAGGAGGTCAATTTATTCGAGGCGGTTGACTACCTCCGAGACATTCCGCCAGAAAGAAAATATGCCCTCGAAGTGGTCAAGGCAAAAAAAGAAGGCCGCACCCTCGTCCAGCCGCGCGGGGGGGTAGCTCTGATTGAGGACCACATAACGCTTCTCCGATGCTTGCAAGATCGAGGGGGTGCTGACCTTCTGCCCACCACTACCGATACCTATACCCGCAACCTGAGATTTCAGGAAGCCCAGCAGGGGATTGAGCAGAGTATTCGGACAGGACGTTCGATGCTCAATGGACTGCCTCTGGTCAACCACGGCCTCCAGGCTGTGCGCCGGATATCTGCATCCGTTCAACGACCCATTATTGTCCTTTCAGGAACTGCCTTTCCCCAGCTTGTGGCCGAGTTGGGTTTTGCCGGCGGCTTCACGGCTTTCCTGGGAGGAGGGATATCTTACACTTCGGCCTATACCAAGGATCTGCCCTTCGAGCAGGGAATCAAAAATTATCAGTATGTGGATCGGCTGGCTTCTTTTTATCAGGAGAAAGGCATTCGTCTCCACCGTGAGCAACCTGGTTTCCTTACCGGAACCCTTATCCCTCCCGGAATCGGCATTGCCGTTGCAGTCCTGGAAATGCTTTTAGCCGCAGGTCAAGGGGTGAAACATTATAGCATGGGGCTTTGCCAGAGTCTGAATCTTATGCAAGACGTGGCTGCCCTTCATGCCTTGGAGGAAGTGGGAAAAGAATACCTCCTTCGATTCGGGCATGAAGATGTTTTTTTCACCATTTCTTCCCATCAGTGGATGCAGGCCTTTCCATCTGACGAACCCCGGGCTTATGCTGTCATCATCCTGGGAGGAGTTATTGCCGCCTTAGCCGGGGCCACCCAAGTGATTACGAAAACCACCCATGAGGCGGAAGGCATTCCCACAAAAGAGGCCAATGCGCAAGGCGCCATGGCCACGCGCATGGCCATTTCGCTCCTGCGGCAGGCACGTCTGCCGGAAAGTCACGCCTTCTTGCCAGAAAAAGAGATCATCAGGAAAGAAGCCAGATCGATTCTCGATAAAACCTTAGAGCTAGGGGATGGCGATGTCGCCCAGGGATCTGTCCGAGCCATCCAGGCTGGAGTTCTGGATATTCCCTGGGCGCCCAACCAGCACGTGGCTGGCAAGGTGATCCCGGTCCGCGATGCTTCGGGTGCGGTCCGTTATCTGGAGCACGCCAGCCTCCCCTTCGGACCAGAAATCTTAGATTATAATCGGGAGAAGATCAGGGAAAGGGAGCGCCGGGACGGTCAGGAAGTAGACTACCAGGCTGCCATCTTTGATATTACCGAAGTGAGTAAGATGCTGGATGAAAACAGGCTTGAGGGATGAGGCGAAAGGCACAAAATGCCAGGCCAAGGAGAAGGACTTCGATGAAATCTATATCATCAAACATGTTCCAAAAAGTGATCGAAAGTCTCAAAAGAAACGAAATGGAAGCTTTTTATTTTTCCACCGCTGCTGAGGCCGGGGAAGAGGTTCTAAAAAGAATTCCTCAAAAGGCCAGCGTAGGTATCGGTGGGTCTATCACTATTAGAGAAATGGGCGTTTTGGAGGCTCTAAGAAAGAGAGGAAATGAAGTATACGATCATTGGAAAGAAGGGCTCTCCAAAGAAGAGCGCCAAGCAGTTGGAAAAAAACAGCAAAGGGCGGATTTTTTTCTCACCAGCACCAATGCTCTGACGATGGATGGAAAATTAATAAATGTGGATGCTACCGGGAATCGGGTTACGTCAATGATATTTGGTCCGGAAAAGGTCATAGTCGTAGCCGGAGCTAATAAAATCGTTAAGAATCTAAGTGAAGGTCTGGGCCGCTTGAAAAAGGTCGCTGCGCCCAAAAACTGCCAGAGACGCAAGGACCCCACTCCCTGCGCGGAAGATTTGATATGCCGGGATTGTGACCTCCCGGGCAGGCTTTGCCGAGTGACGACCATCATTGAGAGAAAGCCCTGGGGAATTCAGGAGTTCACCGTGATCTTGGTCGGAGAAGAGATGGGGTATTAAATTCGCTGGAATTCGAAGCTGAAAGGAGATTCTTGAGTGATCATCGAAAAAGTTAGCTTGTTTCGTCTCAAAGTTCCACTGAAAAGGCCCTACAAGATCGCTACAGCCCAAATAAAAGAATACGACTTCACTCTGGTGGTACTTCAAGCCGACGACCGAGAAGGGATAGGCGAGGCCATGGCTGATATAAAAGGATATTTTTGGGAGACTGCCGAAGAGGTATGGCAATTCGCTCGGGAAAAAGGGGAGAAGTTGTTGGGCCTCGACCTTATTCAGGCACATGAATATATCTGTGGATTTAAGAAGGATCAGCCATGCGCCACTACACCTTTCCTGACCTCAATAGAGATGCTATCGGAAAGCCCCGCTCTGATGTCTCCATCCAAAACGGACTCCGTATCCATCGTTGGAATCCTGCAGGCGACTTCCCCGGAAGAAATTGAAAAAGAGCTTAAAGAATTCATCTCCAGCGGATATACGACCATTAAGGTGAAAGTCGGCTTTGATGTAAACCGGGATATAACCCGTGTGAGAATCGCTCAAAATGCACTGCAGCACAAGGCGCTTATTCGAGTTGACGCCAATCAGGGATACACCCTTTCCCAGGCGAAAAAGTTCGTGAAAAACATCGACCCGCAGAATATTGAGTTTTTTGAGCAACCATTTAAGGAAAATGAATGGGAGGCGATGGTTGAATTGTCTAAGATCTCCCCGCTTCCTTTGGGATTGGATGAATCCATCTACGGGATGAAATCCGTGGAAAAAGCTTATCGGCTCGAATGCGCCCGGTTTGTGAAATTCAAGATGATGAAAATAGGTAGTGCTGAGGCTCTTGCGGAACACATCGAGAAGTCCAAGAACTACGGGTTTGAAGTTATCTTAGGAAATGGGGCAGCTGGTGAGATCAGCTGTTACCACGAAGCCCTGATCTCCAACAGGATGATAACTCGCACCGGGGAAATGAATGGATTCCTGAAACAGAAAGAATCGATCCTCGCTGAGGGGTTAAAAATGGAGGGAGGCAAGCTAATCCTCGACCCCAATTTTGCCTTGAAGTTGGACCCGCAAAAAGTAGAGAAATATGCTGTGGATCATTTAAGCTTTGGATGAATTGTAGGGATTTCGAACTCTGATGAATGAATTTGACGAATCCTCTTTCAATAAAGTGGAGAAAAGAGTTCTGCTCAGAATGATTGGACTTTGGAATGGATAAGAGTTAAAATAACTAATGCCCAGCCGAAAGAAAATATTTTCCCTTACGCTTACGGTTCTTGTGGCCGTCTCCTTTCTCATTTTGCTCCTTTTTCCTCCCCCAATCGCTGCTATGACCATCCAGCAAGAACGCGAGTTGGGTGAAAAAGTTCTCCAGGAAGTCAAAAAACGCTGGTCGATTGTGCAAGAGCCCTATGTGAATATATATGTCACTCGCATTGGGAAAAGGATCCTCCAGTCTATAGAACCCCAGCCTTTTGAATATCAGTTCTACATCCTCAACACTCCCGATATCAATGCCTTTGCCGTCCCTGGAGGAAAGGTTTTCCTGAATAGCGGCTTAATCCTCCTTGTGGAGAACGAAGATGAGCTGGCTGGAGTGATGGCCCATGAAATTGGGCATGTTATTGCCCGGCATATCGCCAAGCGTTCGGAGAAAGCCACGAAAATTAGTCTCGCTGCCCTGGGAGCCATTCTTGCGGGGATCTTTTTGGGTGGGCAAGCGGCTGGCGCCATCGCCACCACGACAGTGGCTGCCTCCGAGACCGCCTTCCTCAAATACAGTCGGGAAGATGAAGAGGAGGCCGATTACCTGGGCTTAAAATTCATGGAGCAAGCCGGGTACGACCGGAGGGGCATGATCACCATGCTAAAAAAGTTACGCAGAATGCAAGGCCCGGCTGCCGGCGATCCCCCTCCTTATCTTCTCACCCACCCGGCCATCGAGGAACGCACTTCC
>JACRCA010000194.1 GCA_016234425.1 Deltaproteobacteria bacterium
CCGGATCTTCTCCAGAATCTCCTGGGGGGTGATCACGGTACCATCGATCTTGTTCAGGGTGATTACCGAAGCCACTCCCTCATTGACTCGCTTGACTTCCCGGGAAATCTGACCCATGTTCATCTCTGGAACGAGCAGGGTTTTATTTGCTCGCGTAAGAGGTTCAACGAACCTGCGGGGGAAAGGCCAGATGGTGATTAACCTCAGCAGCCCCACCTTCAATCCTTTGGCTCTGGCTTCCGCCATGGCCCGATGGGCAGCCCGGGCCACGCAGCCGTAAGCCACGATAACCAGCTCTGCATCATCAATTTGAAAGCTCTCCACAAGCTGGATGTCGTCGAAGTGGCTGGAAATCTTACGGAAGAGCCTGAGGATGAAAGGCTCGATTTCATCCTGCCGCAGAGTAGGAAATCCCCGAATGTCATGGGTCAGCCCGGTGACGTGGTACCGATACCCCTCACCGAAAATACCCATGGGAGGAACGCCGAAACTGGTGTCCTCGTAGGGAAGGTACCATTCCGGAGGCACCGATGGCTTAACCCGGTCAATGACTTCCACCTCGCTGGGCTCGGGCAATACTACCTTCTCTCTCATGTGAGCCACCACTTCATCCATCAGCAGGATCACTGGGGTGCGGTATTTCTCCGAAAAATTAAAAGCCTTGAGCGTAAGAGAGAAACATTCTAAGACGCAGCTCGGGCAAAGGGCGATTATGGGATGATCCCCATGGGTCCCCCAACGGGCCTGCATCACATCTCCCTGTGAAGGGTTAGTGGGCAATCCTGTACTCGGCCCCCCCCGCATGACATCCACCACTACGCAGGGCACCTCAGCCATACAAGCAAACCCCAGATTCTCCTGCATGAGGGAGAAACCTGGACCGGAGGTAGCGGTCATGGACTTTACCCCAGCCAGCGATGCCCCGATCACTGCTCCCATGCTGGCAATCTCATCCTCCATCTGAATAAACGCCCCGTCCAATTGAGGAAGCCGCACGGAGAGATGTTCGGCGATCTCCGATGCTGGCGTGATGGGATAACCAGCAAAAAAACGGCATCCCGCCGCCAGCGCCCCTTCGGCGCAAGCCTCATTTCCCTGGATGAGTTTCGCCTTGGGCTCAGGTTTTCTCAAGGTCTTCATGCAGTTCACCCTTCATTTTTTCCACAGTTCTTTCGGCTTTTTCTTTCTTTTTGAGCTGGCGCACTTGAATGGCAAAATCTGGACAGCGCAGCTCGCACAATTCACAGCCGGTGCAGTGGTCCGGATCTTTCACATAGATCACTCCTGAATCATCCTGGGCCAGAACCTCAGCCGGACAAAACGCCACGCAAATGCCACAACGCTTGCACCAGCTCCCATAAATTTCTATTGAAGGTTTGCCTTTCTTGGCCATAGGATCATGATCCTTTTCGTTCCTGTAAGACCTGTTTAATGGTCAAGCCCATATCTGCCGGGTTTTCCACCACCATGGCCCCAGCTGAGCGGAGAGCATCCATCTTTCCCTTAGCCGAACCTCTGCCTCCCGAAATGACTGCCCCGGCATGCCCCATCCGCCGGCCTGCGGGGGCATTTTGGCCGGCAATGAAAGCTACAACAGGCTTGGGGAAATAAACCCGGATATAATCCGAAGCTTCTTCCTCGGCCTCCCCACCAATCTCCCCGATCAGCATGACCGCTTCGGTCTGTAGATCATCCGCAAAAAGTTTGAGGACATCGACGAAGGACATGCCGATAATCGGGTCTCCGCCGATACCCACGCAGGTCGACTGACCCAGCCCCAGCCGAGTCAGTTGGTCAACCACCTCATAAGTTAGGGTGCCACTGCGGGAGACCACCCCGATCGTTCCCGGACGATGAATGTATCCGGGCATGATGCCAATCTTGCACTTTCCAGGCGTGATGACTCCGGGGCAATTGGGCCCAAGCATCCGGCTCTTCTTGTTTGCCAGGTATGCTTTGGCCATTAGCATGTCCAGAACAGGAATCCCTTCAGTGATGCAAACGATGAGGTCCACATCCGCATCCGCCGCTTCCATAATGGCGTCGGCTGCAAAAGGAGTTGGCACATAAATTACTGAAGCATTCGCCCCCGTCTCCCGCACTGCTTGGGCAACCGTATTAAAGACCGGAAGGCCATCCATCTTCTCTCCACCTTTTCCGGGTGTCACCCCACCGACCATTTTTGTCCCGTAAGCTACAGCCTGGCGCGTGTGAAACATTCCCTGTTTCCCAGTGATCCCCTGACAGATGACCCTGCTGTTTTCATCTACCAAGATACTCATAGACGTCTGTCCTTTCTCAATAGAAAAGGAAAAGAAAACCCACCCTTATAGTATAAATTCAACCCTCCTCCGTCAAGAGAAAAAGGTTTATTCTATCCCAAAGTTACCCAGAAAAAAACTTGACTACACCTCTCTTTGTAGGCGATATTATTTCAGGCCATTCCAGGAGGAGCTCCGAGGAAGTGGGCTCTGCGGTTAAATTTTGAAATTACAGAAGAAAGAAAGGGAGATTAGAAATTTGAAGGGCGAAAGAGTGAAAAAGAAAAAGGCGGCCAGCATTCACCTCAACCAGAAATGGTGCAAGGGATGCTACATCTGCCTGGAAGTCTGTCCGAAGAAGGTCTTGGAGAAATCTTCCCAAGTTTCGGACAAAGGGTTTAACCCCGTGGCCGCATCTCACCCTGAGCTATGCACGCTTTGCCTGCAGTGCGAGATGCTTTGCCCGGATTTGGCCATCCGGGTAGAAAATGGAGGCTGAGGTCAAGAATTTTTTTAACCACAGAGAACTCAGAGGGAATAATCATATCAGCTGCTTGAATATAGTAACTCCTCTGTGGCCTCTGTGGTTATACATAGCGACATAAGAAATGAACTATTTAATTGAAAAATATAGCTTGTCATGCCCGTGTAGACGGGCATCCAGCCTGGATTCCCGCCTTCGCGGGAATGACAATCGAAATCGAAATATGCTGCATTATTTATGACGCTCTATATAGATGGAAGTTGAGGAGGTAAAATGCAACTGAAAAAGATCAAGAGCGCGCTGGCCGCCGGCTGGTATTTCATGCAGGGGGACGAAGCCTGTGCCGAGGGAGCCATTGCTGCGGGCTGTCGTTATTACGCCGGCTATCCCATCACTCCGGCCAGCGAAATCATGGTCCACATGGTCCATCGCCTCTCTGAGGTGGGGGGTGTATTCATCCAGATGGAAGACGAAATCGGCTCCATTTCTTCCGTCATCGGGGCTTCCTGGGCAGGAGCCAAGGCCATGACGGCCACTTCTGGACCGGGAATCAGCCTGATGACCGAGGGGATCGGCTATGCTGTGATCACCGAGACTCCCTGTGTAATTGTGGATGTGCAGCGGGCTGGTCCGAGCACGGGCCAGGCTACCCGTCCGGCTCAAGGAGACATGATGCAGGTCAAGTGGGGCTCTCATGGAGATAACGAAATTATCGCCCTGTCTCCCTGGTCTGTGCAGGAGATGTATGACCTGGCCATCAAGGCCTTCAACTTTGCCGAGCGCTTCCGGATTCCAGCTTTTGTTATGGCCGATGAGGCCGTGGGGCATCTCCGGGAGACGCTAGTGATAAGAGAAGAGGTGGAGATATGCGATCGTCTCAAGGCTCCAGGCCTGCCCCCTTTCGGAACAGAGGAACCTAACGGCGTTCCACCCATGCCCTCTTTTGGGGAAGGAGCGAATCTTCTGGTTACCGGCTCTACTCACGACCCGTGGGGGTTCCGCAAGACGGCAGATGCTGCTGCCCAAGCCCGGCTGACAGAACGATTGATCCGCAAGGTCAAGGATTTCAAACCTGAGATTATTGAGACAGACCCACATCTCCTCGAAGATGCGGAAATTGGGGTCGTGGCCTATGGGTTTACAGCCCGGGCTGCGCTCCAGGCTGTAAAATCTTTGCGGAAAGAGGGGATCAAGGCTGGGTTATTACGGCTGGTTTCCATCTGGCCCTTTGCTGAGGAGGCCACCGCTCAACTGGGAAAGCACTGCCGGGTTATTTTTGTTCCGGAAATGAACCGCGGCCAGATCGCCGGGGAACTGAAGAAATATACACCCATACCTGTTATTTCCCTGCCCAAGACCAACGGGGAGGTCATCGAGCCGGAAGAGATCGTGGAGGGGATTCGGAGGAACATACCATGAACGAAAAGATTTTCCAGATGATCAACCTCCAGGCGTTTCCCACACCGTTCTGCCCGGGATGTGGGCATGGGATTTTGATGGGAGCAGTCTTGCGGGCAGTCGCTGAGCTCGAATATGATATGAAGCAAATGCTTTTTGTCTCAGGAATTGGCTGCGCGGCCTGGATTCCCAGCCCACATTTTAAGGCTGACACGCTGCACACTCTGCACGGGCGAGCGATCGCTTATGCCACTGGGGCCAAGCTCTTCAACCCCAAGCTGAAGATCATGGTCATCAGTGGGGATGGAGACCTCAGTTCCATCGGCGGCAACCATCTCATCCATGCCGCCCGCAGAAACATCGATATGACTGTGGTCTGCGCCAACAACGCCATTTACGGTATGACCGGTGGGCAGGTAGCCTCCACCACCCCTCTCGGTGCCATGACCACCACGACTCCGAAGGGAAACCTCGAGCCACCCTTCGACCTCTGCAAGCTGGTTGAATCCGCCGGAGCCACATACGTCGCTCGCCAGCCAGTGGCTACACCCATTCCCCTGACTCGTACTCTGAAGAAGGCGATCGCCCACAAGGGATTTTCTTTTATAGATGTCCTTTCTCCCTGTCCTACGCAGTTTGGAAGGAGGAATGCTTTCCGCACAGCCTACGAGATGATCAAGACTTTGAGAAACAGCTGCATCCCAGTGGAGAAGGCCAGGGGTATGAGTCCGGAAGAGCTTCGGGGACAAGTGGTTGTGGGCGAATTTGTGAACTTGGTAACATAAATTTTTCGGACAGAGATGAACACAGATTATTAGGATACTGAATATTTGATGAACTCGTAAAAAGTCTCAAAACCGTCACTCCTGCGAAAGCAGGAGTCCAGAACCTATTGATTTTACTGGATTCCCGCCTTCGCGGGAATGACAAAAAGAGGGGATTTCGACTTTTTACGAGACCATCAATATTTGAAAGATGATGATTTAAAAAATTTATCTGTGTTTATCTGGGAAAATCTGTGTCCGATTTAAGAATAGGAGAGGCTGGTCATGATTCAGGTACGTTTTGCCGGATTGGGGGGGCAGGGAATAGTTCTTATGGGGGAAATATTGGGAGAGGCGGCGGTTTTGGATAAAAAATACGTTGGTCAAACATCTTCTTACGGGGCTGAGGCCCGGGGCTCAGCCTGCAAGTCCGAGGTGATCATCTCTGACTCCTGGATCGATTACCCCAAGGTCATCGAGGCCGACGTCCTGGCCTGCATGTCCCAGGGGACTTACGAACAGAACAAAGCGAAAGTAAACCCCTCAAAAGGGATGATCTTCATCGATTCTCAGATGGTCAAACCCGACCCATCTTCCTCCGCAAAACATATTCGCATCCCAGCTACCGAAAAAGCCCTCAAGGAATTGGGGAACAGGATGGTCGCCAACATGGTCCTTTTGGGGGCGGTGGTCAAGGCTGCGGGTTTAGTCAGCGAGGAATCTCTCCTGAAGGCGCTATCCAACCGGGTTCCAGAGTCGGTCCTGGAATTGAATAAAAAAGCTCTTGCTTTAGGATTCGAATTGAGTAAAATGGAGCGAGTTTAAAAAGAAAGGAGGTTTTTAACATGAAGAAAGGTTTACTCTATGGGTCCCTCATCATCTTTACTCTCCTATTTTTGACTCCCCTGGGAACTGCCCCAGCGGCAGACGTGAAGATCGGGGTTATCTACCCCATGTCCGGCCCAACTGCCCAAGCCGGGCTTGACGACAAGCACGCCATCGAGCTGGCCCTGGACATCATCAACACAACTAAGTACAAGCATCTGAACCTGCCTCTGGCTAAAGCTGAAGGTCTGCCCAAACTGAAAGGGGCAAAAATGACTGCCACCATTGCAGATCATCAGGGCAAGCCCGATTTGGGACTGAGCGAGGCGGAGCGTCTGATCACCCAGGAGAAAGCTGTAGCCCTCTTCGGCTGCTACCACAGTTCCGTGACCGAGACTGCCAGCATGGTAGCCGAGCGCATGAAGATGCCCTTTTTCAACGCCGAGTCTTCTTCCCCAAAACTCACCCGCCGGGGGTTTAAGTGGTTCTTCCGCAGCTCGCCCCACGATGAGGTCTTTTCTGAGGCCATGTTCCAGTTGCTGAAGGACCTGGAGAAGGAACGGGGCATCAAGATCAAGACCATTGCCGTGATGTATGAGGATACACTCTACGGGAAAGATAGCAGCCGCATTGAAAAAGAATTGGCCGAGAAAGCTGGATACAAGGTCGTTGCCGACATCCCCTATCGCCGGGCCGCCACTTCCTTAATCTCTGAGGTCCAGAAGTTGAAAGCAGCTAACCCGGACGTCTTCTTCCCCACTTCTTATGCCTCGGATGCGATTCTTCTCTCCAAGAGCTCGAAGGATCTGGATTTCAATCCCCCAATCATCATGGCCCAAAACGCTGGGCACACCGACCCCTCCTTTATAGAAGTGGTGGGGAAAGATGCCGATGGAATTTGCAGCCGTACGGAGTTCTCTCTGGACTTGGTGAAACATAAACCCATGCTCACTGAACTCAATGATCTTTACAAGAAGCGCTCGGGAAGGGATTTTTCCGGCACTTCTGCTCGCTGTTTTGTAGGCTTTCTTGTCCTGGCCGAGGCGATCAACCGAGCAGGTTCCACCGCGCCTGAGGCCATCCGCGATGCCCTAACCAAGACCCACATTCCTGCCGAGCAGTTGATCACTCCCTGGCGGGGGGTGAAATTTGACGAAACTGGCCAGAATATCTTAGTGGATGCCATCGTCATTCAATACCAGGATGGAGGGAAGCCTTACACGGTGTGGCCCTTCAATTTAGCCACGAAAAAGGTCGTCTACCCGATTCCCAAGTGGTCTGAGAGAAAATAAATTTATCCCTCTTCCCGTTACGAGACTGTGCCGTAATGAAAAAAGGGGCTGTCATTCCCGCGAAGGCGGGAATCCAGTGGAATCTTGATATGACGAAGTTACCCCGCGTTTCGCGAGGCAGGATTTGTTCAATGATTTGACCTGACTGGATGCCCGCCTCCGCGGGCATGACGAATTATGACATAGTCTCTACGGGGAGGGGAGTGCTAATAACTTGAGAAAGGGGCAACCATGTTTACTTCAGAAATCATCCTGCAAACTGTGATCAGCGGATTGCTCATGGGTTGTATCTACGCCCTGGTCGCCGTGGGCCTTTGTCTGATCTGGGGTTTGATGGAAATTGTCAATTTTGCCCACGGCGAAATGCTCATGCTCGGGATGTTTACTGCTTTCTGGATGTTCACCCTTTACCACATCGACCCCATGATCTCTTTGCCCCTCTGTCTGGTCCTCCTTTTTTTGATCGGAGTCGCCACCTACTTCATCGTGATCAAAAAAATCCTTAAGGCCCCTTTCTTAGCCCAGATTCTGGCCACTTTCGGGCTGGGGATCTTCCTGCGCTATTTGGCCCAATTCATGTGGACCCCTGATTATCGCATGATCAAGAACCCCGCTCTGGCTGGCCGAATTGGGTTTGGCGGAATCTTCATCGGCATTCCCGAGCTTACTGCAAGCATCATCACTATTCTCTCTTTCATCCTCCTTTACTGGTTCATAAATAAGACGGAGATGGGCACTGCTCTGTTGGCCACCAGCGAGGACCGGGAGGGCGCTTCCCTCATGGGGATCAACACGGATAAGATGTTTGCCCTCGGATGGGGAATCGGTGCTGCTTGCCTGGGCGTGGCCGGAGCTCTGATGTCCAATTTCTACTACATCTTCCCAGAGGTAGGCTTCCCCTTTGCCCTCATTGCTTATGTCGCTGTAGCCCTCGGTGGATTTGGTTCCATTCCAGGTTCTTTCATCGCCGGAATCATCATCGGCCTGGTGGAGTTTTTAAGCGGCTTATTGATCGCTCCAGCTTTCAAGTACACCTTTGTTTTCATCATCTATCTCCTGGTGGTCTTCCTCCGACCCCAGGGTCTGTGGGGAAGATACTAACTTCTTTTCCGGAGAAACATCCATGGGCGGGAATAGGAATAAATGGATCTGGCTGGCCATTGGAGCTATCCTCCTTTTCATATACCCTATCATCATTACCCTCCCTTTTCCCAGGCATCTGATGATCATGATTTTTCTTTACGCATCCCTGGGATTGGCCTGGAATATGATCGGCGGCTACGCCGGTCAGATCTCCCTGGGTCATGCGGTCTATTTCGGAGCCGGCGCTTATACCTCTACCCTGCTGCTGATGAAGTTAGGGGTAAGTCCCTGGGCAGGGATGCTTGCGGGTGGGATTCTTTCCATCGGCCTGGCTTTCATCATCGGTTACCCCTGCTTTAAACTGGCCGGGCATTACTTTGCCATCGCCACCATCGCCATCGGAGAGATCGCCCAGCATTGGATGCTCAACTGGGACTGGGCTGGAGCGGCCGTGGGGTTGACTTTACCCATTCTTCCCGAATCCCTGATCAATTTGGAATTTCACACCACCAAGATGCCTTATTATTACATCGCTTTTGGAATCTTCGTCCTGACGATCCTGGTCACTTACTGGATCGACCGGTCGAAGCTCGGTTATTATTTCAAGGCCATCAAAGGCGACTTGGTGGCGGCCCGCAGCTTAGGAATCGATGTGGCTCGCTATAAATTCTACGCCCTCGCTTTAAGCGCCCTTTTCACCTCTATCTGTGGTTCTTTTTACGCTCAGTATATTCTCTTCATCGACCCGGACAGCGTCTTCCCCCTGATGCTTTCTATTATTGTCTGCCTGATCGCCACCTTAGGTGGCGTGGGCACAGTTTGGGGCCCGGTGATCGGCGCTTTTATTCTTATCCCCATCTCCGAGTTTACTCGTATCCATTTCGGCGGAGGGGGTAAGGGCACAGACCTGATCATCTACGGGTTCCTGATCGTGGTGATCTCCATCTATCAACCCTTCGGGGTCATCGGCATCACCAAACGATTTAGGAAAAAGGAGTTATAGTTATGGCCCTTCTGGAAGTTCAAGATCTAAGCAAGCGTTTCGGCGGCCTGGTGGCCAACGATCGTATCGACCTTAAGGTTAACGAAGGGGAGATCGTCGGCTTGATCGGCCCCAATGGTGCGGGGAAAACCACCCTCTTCAATTGCATCGCCGGGTTCTACCCTCCCAGCGAAGGAAATGTCTGGTTCCAAGGAAAGGATATCACGGGTTTGCCGGCGAACGAGGTCTGCCTCCTGGGCATTGCTCGAACCTTCCAGCTCGTGCGGATTTTCAAGGATATGACCGTCCTGGACAACGTGATGGTCGGCGCTTTCAACCGCACAAATTTGGCGGCCAAGGCGAAAACGAAGGCCCTGGAAGTCCTGGATTTCTGCGGTCTGTCTCCGAAGAAGAGCATTCTCGCTGGCGGGTTGACCATCGCCGATAAGAAGCGACTGGAGTTCGCCAAAGCCCTGGCCACTGAACCTTCGCTCCTCATGCTCGATGAGGCCATGGCCGGTTTAAACCCTGCGGAGACGGTCGAAGCCATAGCATTGGTGAAAAAGGTCCGGGAATCCGGAATTACCGTGCTTCTGGTGGAGCATGTCATGGAGGTGGTTATGCCCATCTCCAACCGGGTTGTGGTTTTAGACTATGGAAAGAAGATTGCTGAGGACGTACCGGAGAAAGTTATTAATAATGAAGAAGTGATCAAAGCCTATCTGGGGGACAAATATCATGCTTCGCGTCGAGCGCATTAAAGTTTCCTACGACGAAGTCCCGGCCCTGCACGAGGTCTCTTTTAAGGTAGAATCCGGGCAGATCGTCTCCATCGTGGGGGCCAACGGAGCCGGAAAATCCACCATTCTGAAAGCCATATCCAGTGCCCTACACCCGGATGAAGGGGCTATTTTCTTCGAAGACCAGCGCTTAGATCAAATCCCGGCCCACCGGGTAGTGGAGATGGGCATTGCCCATGTGCCCGAGGGGAGGCGTCTTTTTTCTCGCTTGACCGTGAAGCAGAACCTCACCTTGGGGGCTTATACGAAGAAATCCCTGGAGCACCGGGAGGCCACGTTACGGCGCATCTTTCAGCTTTTTCCCGTTTTGCAAGAGAGGCAGAACCAGAGGGCCGGGACCCTTAGCGGAGGGGAACAACAGATGCTGGCCATTGCTCGGGGTTTAATGTCCAAGCCCAAGCTCCTCATGCTCGACGAGCCCTCCATGGGCATCATGCCCAAGTTAATCACGGAAATCTTCGAAATGATCCAGCGGATGAACAAAGAAGAAGGGATCACGATTCTTCTGGTGGAGCAAAACGTGCAGGAGGCGCTGGAGCTGGCCCATTATGCCTACGTACTGCAAACTGGGCGCATCATCATGGAGGGAAAACCTTCTGACCTCCTCCAGACCGACTTGATCAAAAAGGCTTACCTGGGACTGTAAAGACAGTGATGAATGAAAAGGGATGAGTGATGAGTGTTATTTGACCAGTTCGATGATCTTCTGAGCTCCCTCCCGCATGCTTTCCGCGTTGATGATCTTCAAGCCAGAATCAGCCAGAATCTTCCGGCCGATTTCCACGTTAGTCCCCTCGAGGCGAATCACCAGGGGGATGTCGATGAGTAAATCCCGGCAGGCCTCCACAATCCCCTGGGCATAGCTGTCGCAGCGGGTGATCCCGCCGAACATGTTAATTAAAATCCCCTTGACTTTAGGATCCGCATAGATGATCTTGAAAGCATTTCGGATCATCTCTTTACCGGCCCCACCCCCTGCATCCAAAAAGTTTGCCGGCTCTCCCCCATAGTAGCGCAGGATGTCCAGGGTGGCCATGCCCAAGCCTGCTCCGTTGACGATGCAGCCGATGTTCCCGCTCAGGTTGATAAACTTCAGACCCAGCCTGGAAGCTTCTACGTCCTGCGGGTCTTCTTGTTCAACATCCCGCATGGCCAGGAGTTCGGGATGGCGGTAGAGGGCGTTGTCGTCAATGTTCATCTTGGCATCTAATGCCACTAAATCCCCTCGAAATGTTAAAACCAGAGGGTTGATTTCAGCCAGAGAACAATCATTCTCCAAAAAAGCTCGGTAAAGGGCGAGGGCTATCGTCGAGCCCTTCGCTACATTCCCACCCTTTAAGCCCATATCCACAGCTAACTTTCGGCCCTGGAAAAGGGTAAATCCACACCCCGGTTCTACAGTGATCTTTTTGATCTTTTCTGGAGACCTGGCCCCCAGCTCTTCGATTTCCACCCCTCCCTCGGAACCTCCGATTACCGTGAGCTTGGCCTGTCTGGGGTCGAGCGTTACACCCAGGTAGAGCTCCCGAGCAATGGATATACTTTCTTCTACCAGAACCCGGCTGACAGGTTTACCAAGCGACCCAGTCTGTGGGGTAACCAGTTTGGTCCCGATCATCTCTCGGGCAACCCGTCTGGCTTCCGCAGGGGTATTGGCTATGCGGATTCCACCCCCTTTGCCCCGACCCCCGGCATGCACCTGGGCTTTGATTACAAAGGGGTTAGAGCCGATGGCTTGAGCCGCAGCTTCGGCCTCTGCAGGAGTAAAGGCCACCTTGCCTTTAGGGATCTTCACCCCATAACGGGCAACAATTTCCTTTGCCTGATATTCATGGATATTCAAAGGAGTCCTCCGCGGTTAGAGGTAACCCGGTGGCCTTTTAATATTTTTCGCTGAGGACTTTTTTCTTCAGCTCGCCAATGGCCCATGTGGGATTCAAGGACTTTGGACAGATCGTGCAGTTAAAGATGGTATGGCACCGCCAGAGGCCATGACGGCTGTTCAGCATTGGCCAGCGCTCTTCCAGTCCCTCATCCCGCGAATCGAAGATGAAGCGGTATGCGGCTAGCAAAGCTGCCGGTCCCACGAAATTTTCGTTAGCCCAGTACGAGGGGCAGGAGGAAGTACAGATTCCGCACAGAATGCATTCATACGAGCCGTCGATCTTCTTCCGTTCTGCGATACTTTGGGTGCGTTCTTTATCTGTAGGCGCCGTGCCGGCAATAAAGTAGGGTCTTACCGCCTCGTATTTTTTGAAGAAGTCATCCATCTCCACAGCCAGGTCTTTAATTACCGGGAAATGTCTCAGGGGTTCCACTTCGATCGTTCCTCTGCCCAGGGATTGGAGCTGAGTCTCGCAGGCCAATTGGTTAAGTCCATTGATCGTCATCCCACAGGACCCGCAGATCCCATGGCGGCAGGAGCGCCGGTAGGTGAGGCTACCATCTTGCTTCCACTTGATCTCGTTCAGGACGTCCAGCACAGTCATTCCTTCCTGCACGTCCACCTGGTAAGTTTTGTAATACGGTTTCTTGTCCTCAACGGGGTTGAACCGGAAAATTCTAAAGGTCTGGATCATTTTTCTGCTCCTTAAAATTTTCTCTCCTCCGGCTTGAATCGGGTGATCACTACAGGCTTGTAATCCAATCGCACTCCCGTGTCTGTCTTCCAGGCCAGGGTATGCTTTAGCCAGCCCACGTCATCGCGTTTGGGAAAATCTGTCCGATAATGTGCTCCCCGGCTCTCGGTCCGGGCCAATCCTCCGACCACAATGGTCTCGACAAAGTCGAGCATATTGCCCAGCTCGATGGCATCCTGAAGCTCCGTGTTGAACCGCTGGCCTTTATAGCTCACCTGGATTTCTTTGTACCGCTCTTGCAGGGATTTGATGATCTCCAGCTGCTTCTTTAAAAGTTTCTCCTCCCGGAAGATTCCGCAATTGACCATCATGGTCTGCTGCAATTCGTCCCTGATGGCCGCCGGGCTTTCCTTTCCCTTGACTGCCAGCAAACTTTCTATCTTGGCTCTCCCTCTGGCCAGGGCATCTTTGGGGAGGGGAGCTTTCTCGGCTCCGGAGTTGACGAACTTGGCCATGGCCCGGCCAGTTCTTCTTCCAAAGACGGCGCAGTCCATAGTGCTGTTGCAACCCAGACGGTTGGCCCCATGAACGGAGATGCAGGCACACTCCCCGGCGGCGTAAAAACCTCTCATTGGCGTGTTCTTAGCGTCCATGACCACTTGCCCGTTCACATCCGTGGGGATCCCCCCCATGGCATAGTGGGAAGTAGGCAGGATGGGAACCATATCCGTTACAGCATCGATGCCGGCAAACTTCAGGATGAGCTCGTGGATCTGGGGCAGTTTTTCCAGGATCGCCTGTCTGCCCAGGTGCCGGAGGTCTAGATAAACATACCCCTTCCCTCCGATTCCCCGCCCCTCATCAATCTCGCGTTGAATTGATCGGGAGACGACATCCCGGGGACCAAGCTCCATTTTGGCTGGAGCGTACTTTTCCATGAAACGCTTGCCCTCATCGTTGATCAGAAAACCCCCTTCCCCTCTCGCCCCTTCCGTAACCAGGACCCCTGAAGGATAAAGACCAGTCGGGTGGAACTGGACGAATTCCATGTCTTCCAACGGTAAGCCGGCCTGTAAGACAATGGCCATCCCATCCCCTGTGTTGGAGAGAGCATTCGTGTTCACTTTCCAGGCCCGGGCATATCCACCAGTGGCAAACATCACGGTTTTGGCATGGAACACATGCAGTCCCCCGTTCCTCATGTCCCAAGCCACTACCCCGCTGCAGACGTTATCTTCCACCAGGAGGTGGAGGACAAAAAATTCCGAGTAGAAGCGTACGTCGTTCTTCACGCCTTGCTCGTAGAGGGTATGCAGCTCGGCATGGCCCGTGCGGTCCGCAGCGTAGCAGGCCCGGCGGATCGGCCCCTTGCCAAAATCACTATAATGCCCGCCAAATTCGCGCTGGGCGATCTTCCCCTCTTCTGTGCGGCTGAAGGGGCACCCCATGTGTTCAAGCTCATACACCACCTCCACAGCCTCCCGCACCAGGATCTCCTGAGCATCTTGATCGCCAAGATAATCCGCCCCCCTTACTGTGTCATACAGGTGCCACTCCCAGTTATCCTCCTCCATATTTCCCAAAGCTGCGGCTGTCCCGCCTTGAGCGGAGATGGAGTGCGAACGGGTGGGGAAAACTTTCGAAAGAACTGCTGTATCCACAGAGCGACTGCACTCCAGGGCGGCGTAAAGCCCGGCAATCCCTGCGCCGACGATCACTACATCATGTTCATGAACCATTTCTCCCTCCAAATTTCAATTCACCACAGAGAGCACAGAGATCACAGAGAAAATCTAAGTTCTAATGTTAAAAAACCAAAAACTAATTTCAAAATCCAGCGCGGCAACAATGGAGACCCCTATTGTCCAAGATGTTCTTTCCCGCCTTTTTTATGCCAGAATTAGAATTCATTCTCTGTGTTCTCTGTGCTCTCTGTGGTGAAAAAAATTCTTTAAGCGCCGAAAGGCACTAAGGTAACGAACCCCAGAATAAAGAAAACCAGTCCCACCACCCAGAGCAACCCAAACAGAGAGACTCGGAGCCAGTGGATTCTCACGTAATCCTCGACCAACAGCCAAAACCCATTCAAGATGTGGTAGAGGAGCAGAATCATAAAAGCCAAGTGAAAAACTTTCCAGGAGGGGCTCCCGAGGTCCACAGGGGAACCTCCAAAATGAACCGCCCCTAAGTGGATGACCAGGATAACGGCGATGAGAATTCCCGAAATTCTTTGAAACAACCAGTTGAATGCCCCAGCATTGCTCGATGTTTGGTAGGCCATCTTCCCCTCCTTCTACAGGGCTGCCAGGGTGGCCACGTAGACCACTACCCCAATGACCATCATCACCCAGAAAAGCTTTTTGTGGTACAAGGCCCCGTTTCCGAAATCTATGATCAGTTCCCGCACTCCATTCACTCCATGGTAAATCAAAAAGGCCAAAAGGATGATAACCACCACTTTGGCAGACAAGAAATCCCTCAAGCCCGCCAGCCCCTTCTGATCATATTTCAACCCAAACTGAGCCAGAATATGGAGCAAGAGGTAAATACTGATAGCCGCTCCTGTGATCCGGTGAATCAACCAGGCCATTGCTCCTGTTTGCCAACGATAACGCATCGCTTTTCTCCTTTTTATTTTTCGCCACAGAGGGCGCAGAGTTCACCGAGATAAATTAAATCGAATTTAAAAAACACGCCCAATGATGGAAAAGGGGCAAAGGTTGAAGAGGATCTTTTTATTTTATTTTTATTTTTGTCTTTAGTTTTAGTAATATTTATTCTCTGTGTTCTCTGTGCGCTCTGTGGCTAAATTCTACCGGGCATACTTGCGCATGCCCTCTTCGTAAAGATCATTCCCCTTGGTGTCGTTGACCACGATCACCGGGAAATCATCCACTTCCAGACGGCTGATGGCTTCCGGGCCCAGATCGTCATAGGCCACTACCTGCGCCTTCTTGATTGCCTTGGCCAAAAGCGCCCCTGCACCTCCTGTGGCCGCGAAATACACCGCCTTGTGCTTTTTCATGGCTTCCACGACCTCTTTCTTGCGCATACCTTTGCCAATCATCCCTTTTAGACCCATCTCGATCAACTTCGGCGAAAAGGCATCCATCCGTCCGCTCGTGGTCGGCCCGGCCGAGCCAATGACCTGGCCGGGCTTAGCCGGCGCCGGGCCCACGTAATAAATCACCTGCCCCTTGAGGTCAAGGGGGAGAGGCTTTCCTTCCAGAAGAAGGTCATAAAGCCGCTTATGGGCCGCATCCCTTCCGGTATAGATCACCCCACTTAGCAAAACCTTATCCCCAGCTTTCAGCTTCTCTACATCCGCGTCAGAAAGGGGGGTTTTTAACCGAATCGCTTGGCTCATTCTTCCACCTCCTCTCTCAGATTACAGCTTCTTTGTGCCGGTGGGCATGGCAGTTGATGTTTACAGCCATAGGGAAGCTGGCGATGTGGCAGGGGATCATCTGCACATGTACCGCCAGAGCCGTGATCCTCCCTCCCAATCCCTGCGGCCCGATTCCCAGGTTGTTTATCCGAGTTAGAAGATCTTCTTCCATGGCGGCCAGCTGCGGGTCCGGATTCTTCTGTCCCAACGGGCGCAGCAGGGCCTTCTTGGCAATCAGGGCAGCTTGTTCAAAAGTTCCGCCAATTCCTACTCCCACAACTACAGGAGGGCAGGGGTTGGAACCAGCCTCCTTGACCCATTCGACCACCCGCTTCTTGAGCCCCTCGATGCCCTCTGAGGGAGAGAGCATGTTAACCATGGACATATTTTCACTCCCTCCTCCTTTCGGGGCCACAGTGATCTTGACTTTATCTCCAGGAACCATTTCCAGGTGAATGGTCGCCGGGGTGTTGTCCTTGGTGTTTGCCCGCGTGAAACAATGGCAGGCGGATTTTCTCAAATACCCTTCCTGATAACCCTGCCGTACTCCTTGGTTAACGGCGGCGTTGAAATCTCCCCCCACGATATGCACATCCTGTCCGACCTCGACAAAGACCACGGCCAGCCCCGTATCCTGACACATGGCCACCTTCTCTTCCCGGGCGATACGGGCATTCTCCTTAAGCTGCTGGAATACTTCTTTGCCCACGGGTGATTCTTCCATCTTCTCACCCCGGTCAAAGGCCGCCAGCACGTCCTCACCCAGGTAGAGGTTGGCGTCAATGCAGAGTTTTTTCACCACCTCTGTGATCTGCTTGGCGTTGATCTCTCTCATCTTCATCCTCCTTTAAGGTCGAAAGAAAGCACCCCGAGACCCGGACATCTTCTGCAACTCATCCCGAGATGAGCAGAAGACGCCGGGTTCCCAGTCGCTGCCCGGAATCACTCTTTGTATGCGGGGATCAGCCCCTTTTCCATCAGGATTTGTGTTTCTTGTCGGGCTTTCCGGATGATATCCGAAGCCTTCTGGTAGAGCTGATCCTTGCTTAACTTGATACGAGCTACTTTCTGTTCAATGGCTTTTAGAGCTACGGCCACCGCCTCCCTTGGATAGACCTCCCACTCATCCATGGTGGGAATCAGGTAGTCTTCTTTCAGCCCTCTATCTTCGGCACACTTAGCCAGCTCATAGGCGGCAGCAATGCACATCTCATCCGTAATGGTCGTGGCCATGACATCCAGAGTCCCGCGGAAAATCGCCGGGAACCCCAAGGAGTTGTTCACCTGGTTAGGAAAATCGGATCGTCCCGTGGCTACAACCTTGGCTCCTGCTTCCTTAGCTTCCCAAGGCCATATTTCAGGGATAGGATTGGCACAAGCAAAAACGATGGCGTCCTTGGCCATCTTATTGATCCATTCCTTTTTGATTACATCTGGGCCGGGCTTAGCCAGGGCGATGACGGCATCCGCCCCTTCCATGGCCTCGGCAATGCCCCCCTTCCTCTGCTCGGCATTGGTGATCTGGCAGAAATGCCATTTCTCTTTAAAATCCTTCTTCAGCTCTCCTCTCCCTTTGTGCAGCGTCCCTTTCGTGTCAACCATGATCATCTTCCCCGGATCCGCACCGGCGGCAACAATGACGCGGGCAGTGGCTATGTTCGCTGCCCCGGAGCCGATCAAAGTCAAGCGAGCCTTATCCAGCTTCTTGCCGACAATCTTCAAGGCGTTAATCACCCCCGCCAAGGTTACAGCTGCCGTCCCCTGCTGGTCATCATGCCAGACCGGAATCTTGGCTTCTTTCCGCAGGGTATCCAGCACGTAGAAGCACTTGGGCTGAGAGATATCTTCCAGGTTGATTCCACCAAAGCATGGCGAGATCAACTTTACTGTTTTAATGATATCATTGGGGTCTTTAGTGTCCAAGCAGATGGGCCAGGCGTCCACGCCGCCGAGGTACTTGAAAAGGATCGCCTTCCCCTCCATCACCGGAATAGCCGCTTCGGGTCCGATGTCCCCCAGCCCCAACACGCGCGTACCATCTGAAACCACCGCAACCATGTTGGCCTTGTTGGTATGCTCAAAGACCTTCTCGGGTTGAGCCTGGATGTCCCGACACGCCGCAGCTACGCCAGGAGTATACCAGATGGCAAAATCCTCGAAGCTGCGCACCGCACATTTTAACGTTGAGGCTACTTTGCCCTTGTAAAATGGATGCATCTTTAAAGCGTCCGCTGATGGCTTCTTCGCCTTTTCTAATAATTGTTCTTTGGTTAACATTTTTTCCTCCTTTGGTCACTTGTCATTTATCATTAGCCTTTTGCCTATCGCCTATTGCCTTCTACCTCTCACTCAACTCCAGGAGCACTCCGTTGGTGGATTTGGGATGGATAAAAGCGATCTTCGCTCCCCCGGCTCCCCGGCGGGGTTTTTCGTCAATCAATCGCACCCCTTTCTCTTTCAGCTCCCTCAAGGCCTCTTCGATATTGTCAACCCGCACAGCAATATGTTGAATCCCTTCTCCCCGGCTTTCGATGAACTTGGCAATGGCTCCGTCTGGAGAGGTGGATTCCAGGATCTCCAGCTCACTTTCTCCCACGGGGAGAAAAGCCGTGGTGGCTTTCTGTTCCTCTACCGTCTCCCTCCCCTCTATCTTCAATCCTAAAATTGCACTCCAGAAAGGAGCCACCTGGTCAATGGACTTCGCCGCAATGCCGATATGATCGATTTTTAATATCTTCATCCTCCCCTCCAGAAACGTTTCGTTTACCTGAAATAAGTAACCCTTTACCCCTTTCCCCTTTTCCCCCTTTCGTTTTTTTTCATTTTCCTTTTCGCCCTTTTCCCTTTTCCCCTATTTTTTCACCTTCTCCTGTACATACTTCACAATCGCATCCGTAGGGGTCCCGGGGCCAAAGATCTGCGCGATTCCCAGGGCCTGCAAGCTGGGCACATCTTCTTCTGGAATTACACCTCCCCCCAAAACCAGCAAATCTTTTACCCCCCGCTCCCGCAAAAGTTCCATCACCCGGGGGAATAAGTAGTCGTGAGCCCCGGATAGAATGCTCATCAGGAGTGCGTCCACATCCTCTTGCACTACCGCGTTGACGATTTGCTCTGGCGTCTGCCGCAAACCTGTATAGATCACCTCCATCCCGCCATCCCGTAATGCCCGGGCAATCACTTTGGCCCCACGATCATGCCCATCCAATCCCGGCTTGGCCACCAAAACCCGCAATTTCCTCCCCGCCATTCCTCACCTCCAATTTAAAGGCCAAGTGTCAGTGCCAGTGTCAGTTAATGAAATTTTTAAAACTCACACTGACACTCCCACTGACACTATTTTATTAAATTTTCACGGTCGGCTCATACTCTCCGAAAACTCCCCGAAGAACGTCACAAATCTCCCCCAGCGTGCAATAAGACCGCACGCCATCCAAGATCGGAACCATCAGATTCCCATCCCCCTGGGCCGCCTTCTTCAATTGCTCGAGGGATGTTCTTACCTTCTTGGCATCCCGCGATGCGCGCAGCTCTGCCAGCCTTTTAATCTGTACCTCCCGCACCCTGGGGTCGACCTTCAACAACCCCGTGGGTGGTGGTTCTTTCGTCTGCAACCTATTCACGCCTACGACCACTCGGTCTCCGGATTCAATCTCTTTTTGGTAGCGATAGGCACTCTCCTGGATTTCCTGTTGAATGTATCCTTTTTCGACTGCCGACACAGCCCCGCCTATCTGGTCAATCTTGGCAATGTAATCGCTGGCCCGCTTTTCGATTTCGTTGGTCAAGCTTTCGACGTAATACGAACCACCCAGGGGGTCTGCTGTGTCGGCAACGCCGGATTCATAGGCGATCAGTTGCTGAGTGCGCAAGGCAATTTGCACGGATTGTTCCGAAGGCAGAGCTAAGGCTTCGTCCATTGAGTTCGTGTGCAAAGATTGCGTTCCGCCCAGGACACTCGCCAAAGCCTGCCAGGCCACGCGGATGACGTTGTTATGGGGCTGCTGAGCGGTCAGGGTGCACCCGGCCGTTTGCGTGTGGAAGCGCAGCATCCAGGAACGCGGGTTTTTGGCCTGGAAGCGCTCCTTCATGATCTTGGCCCAAAGGCGGCGGGCCGCACGAAATTTGGCCACCTCCTCCAAAAAATCCAGATGAGCGTTGAAAAAGAAGGAGAGCCTGGGCCCGAATACATCCACGTCCAGCCCAGCCTTGATGGCCGCCTCTACGTAAGCGATCCCATTGGCCAGGGTAAAAGCCACTTCTTGCACGGCTGTACAGCCCGCTTCTCGCATATGGTATCCGCTGATGCTGATGGTATTCCAGTTGGGAACCTCTTTGGTGCAGTATTCAAAGAGGTTGGTGATGATCCGCATCGAAGGTTTTGGCGGAAAGATGTAAGTTCCCCGGGAAGAATATTCTTTTAAGATGTCGTTCTGGATAGTGCCATTGAGTTTATCCGCAGTTACCCCCTGGTTTTCAGCCACGGCGATGTACATAGCCAGCAGAATGGCAGCCGGGGAGTTGATGGTCATAGAGGTCGAGACCTTGTCTAAAGGGATCTGGTTGAGGAGCACTTCCATGTCCTGCACCGAATCAATGGCCACTCCCACCTTTCCGACCTCACCCTGGGCCAGGGGATGATCAGAATCGTATCCGATCTGCGTAGGCAGATCGAAGGCCACGGAGAGGCCAGTCTGCCCCTGTTCCAAAAGATAACGGTAACGCTTGTTGGTATCCTCAGCAGTGCCAAACCCGGCATACTGACGCATGGTCCAGAACCGTCCGCGGTACATGGTAGGCTGCACGCCTCGAGTGTAAGGATACTCTCCGGGCAAGTTCAGGTCTTTTTGATAATCCAACTCGGCCATGTCCGGGGGCGCAAAAACCCTCTTGACCTCAATCCCGGAAGTTGTGTGGAAGTCCTTTTTCCTCTCGGGGTTCTTGGCTAAAGTCTTTTCTACTTTATCATTCCAGCTTTTGGCCTGACCCCCGATATCCGCAATCTTTTTCTGATCAAACATAGCCTAAACTCCTTTTATCTTTCGCCTTTTGCCCTTATTTTTGTTCCTGGTGCTTTTATCTCCTCCTCTCCTTCCGCCTTGGCCAGGTCTTCAAACTTAATGTCCAGCCCGCAGACTCCCACAATTTGATCTTCCTCATCCCGAATGGGTCCAGAAACTGTCAGGCACAGACGGCCGGTAATCTTGGAAGTATAGAGTTCGCTCACATGAATCTGACCATCTTTCAAAGGCTCGATGAACCAGGAGCGGTCGGAGTAGTCTTCATGCAGGCCGACCCTTTCATATTTAGCCTTATCCACCACTTGGGTAATATTCTTGGTGATCTTACGCCCTTCCATATCCGTAACATAGGCAAACTGGATGAAGGGATGGTCAGAGACAAGCTTCTTTAGCAGGGGCTCAATCAACCTCGGTTTCATAGATTTCATCTGCCGAGTCTCGAAGATCTCCTCGATCAGGTGAGCGGCCATTTTGTGGGCCTGCGCCTTGATCCGGTCGAAGTCCGAGACGAAGTACTCGGGCAGGTGCTTACGCGCCTGCCGCTCCATTTCCCCGTGAGAGATGCTCGTCACGCGCCCCTTCTGGTACTGTTCCACGACCCATTTGTAAATTTTGGCCACCCCTGGGTGTCGTTTATCCACCCGCTGGTCTCCCCAAAGTTCCAGGTGGGTGTTGACCCAGTGAGCAATGCCGGCCAACCCAGACTTATCTGTAATCATGATGGACAGAGGCCTTTTGAGAATTTTTTCTGTATCGAAGATATTGTAGATCTCCCGGCTCTTGACCATCCCATTGATATGTATTCCTGCGCCAGTAGCGTTGAAATCCATCCCCACCAGCGGATAGTTCAAAGGAATGTTTACCCCCATCTCCTGCTCGGCATAGTGAGCGATCTCTGTGATCACCGTGGTGTCGATGCCGTTAGGATCTCCGCGCAGTCCGATGTACTCGATGATCAGTCCTTCCAGGGGGGCATTGCCAGTCCGTTCGCCGAAGCCCAGCAGGGCCCCGTTGGCTGCAGCGCAGCCATAGAGCCAGGCTGTGGTGGCATTGATCAGGACCTTGTGAAAGTCATTATGACCATGCCACTCCAAAAGTTCTCCCGGGACGCCAGCATCATCGATCATGGCTCGCACCAGCTTGTCCACCGCCCGGGGCAACGCTGCCCCAGGATAGGTTACTCCGTATCCCAGGGTATCGCAGAGGCGGATCTTCACCTTAACCCCGCTCTCCTCCCGGAGCTTCATCAAAGCCTGAGCAAAGGGGACACAAAACCCATAAGTGTCCGCCCGGGTTACGTCTTCGAAATGACAGCGGGGCATGATCCCAGCTTCCAAAGCGGCCCGGACGATGTCCAGGTATTCTTCAAAAACTTGCTTCCTTTTTTTGTTGAGCTTCAAGAAGATATGATAATCCGATACGGAGGTAAGGATGCCGCTTTCCTTCAACCCCATTTCTTTGACCAGCTTGAGGTCTTTCCTATTCGCCCTTATCCACCCTGTGACTTCCGGATAGGGGTATGCTCTTTCCAGGCACTTGCTCACAGCTTCTTTGTCCCGTTCGCTGTAAAGGAAGAATTCCGCCTGGCGGACGACGCCGTTGGGGCCGCCCAACTTATGCAGCAGGTCAAAGAGGTCCACAATCTGTTTCCCAGTGAAAGGAGGGCGGGCCTGCTGGCCATCGCGAAAGGTCGTGTCAGTAATGAAGATTTCCTTGGCGGGGGAGATGGGGATGAGCTTGTGGTCGAAATCGATGCGGCAGACCTCGTCGTAGGGGAAAACATCGCGCTGCAAATTTGGCTCAGCCACATCTTGCAGGGTATACCGCCAGAACTTGGTGTGTTCGTGGTTCAGGACTCTACGTTCGTTATCCCACTTGGCCATGGCCTTGCCCTTACAGAGAGCTTCTTTCTCCCCTTAATTCTTTCCGAGAGCTCACGAAGTTGTCTTTGCACTAAAAAATCGATGATTTCTCTATGATCATAATGGGGCTTCAAAATCCACCGCCGCAGAACTCCGAACACACCGCTGAAGACCAAGAAGTTCGCTTCCAAGAAGGGATCTATGGAGTCGTCCCCTACTTCGCTTAAAATCTTCCGGAAGTGCTCGACGACTTCGGATTCTTTCCGCAAAATGACCTTCAGGTAGTTCTTCTTTACGTACCGGGCTTGGGTGTAGGCCAGCATCACCTGATCTTCCAGTTCCATGGCTGCTTCCACAAAAGCCCGGAAAGTGACTTCCAGCCGCTGGTAAGGGTCGACGATCTGGAAAGCCCTCGACCTTACCTTGTCAAAGAAGGTGGTGACGTAATTTTCAAAGAAGAGGTAGAGGATGTCATCTTTAGAGCTGACGTAGTCGTAGATGCTCCCCAACCCGATCTTGGCCTCGCTGGCGATCTCCCTTACCGTAGCCTTGTGGTACCCCTTTTTCTTGAAGACCTTGATGGCCCCCTCGATAATCTGCCGGCGTTTCTCATCGATTAAGTTCTTATCTTTGACTCGGGCCTTGACCTGCATAAGCACTCTCTCAAGGAATGGAGGAAATGGGGAGAAAAATTAGCGAACGAATGTTCATTCACATTATAGAAGCCCTGAATTTTCTGTCAAGCCAAATTTTGGGGAGATTTCTCCGGAGCCTATTTTCTGCGAATTCCTCGCAGAGAAAGTTCCGCGAGTTGTCGGCTGTCAACGGCCGAAGGGGCATCGGTAAGCAAGTCAGTGGCCTTCTGCGTCTTGGGGAAGGCGATCACGTCCCGTATGGACTCAGCTCCAGCCAGGATCATGACCAAGCGGTCGAACCCAAAGGCGATTCCCCCATGGGGAGGCGCCCCGAATTCCAGAGCTTCCAGCAGGAACCCAAATTTCTCTTTGGCCTCGGCCGGACTAATTCCCAACTTTTCGAAAAGCAGGGACTGCACCTCTCGCCGGTAAATGCGTAGACTCCCTCCCCCTACCTCGGAGCCATTGAGGACCAAGTCATAAGCTTTGGCTCGCACTTTTTCCGGGGCACTGGAAAGAAATGGTAGGTCTTCGTCCAGGGGGGAGGTAAAGGGATGGTGTTTGGCCATGAATCGGCCCTCGGCCTCGTCGTATTCCAGGAGGGGGAAGTCCGTAATCCAGACAAATTGAAAGGTGCCCTCAGGAATCAGGTTCAATCGTTTGCCCAGATGGAGCCGCAGCCGTCCCATGGCATCATTTACCACTTTGGCAGAATCGGCCATGAATAAAAGGATATCCCCCGGAGCCGGTTCCAAACTCTGGCGCAGGGCCCCGCGTTCTTCCTCCGAGAAAAATTTGGCCACTGGCCCGCTTATGGCCGGCCATCCCTCGGGACCGACCCGCACCCAGGCCAATCCCTTGGCCCCCAATCCTTTTACGAATTCGTTGAGATCATCCAATTCTCTGCGTGAGAGATCGCCCTTTATTTTTAGGGCCTTGACCATCCCTCCCCGCTGCAGAGGATCTGAGAAGGCCTTGAAGTCGGTCTTTCTCAAAGCTCTGGAAACATCCGTCATCTCCAGGCCAAAGCGGATGTCCGGGTTATCCACTCCATACCAGGCAATGGAATCTTCGTAGGTCAACCTGGGAAAAGGCGTGGCCAGCTCCTGCCCCAGCGTATCCCGAAAAATGGCCTTCATCATCCCTTCCATCGTCTGAAAGATACCCTCTCGGTCAACGAAGGACATCTCGATGTCAATCTGGGTGAACTCAGGTTGCCGGTCAGCCCGCAGGTCTTCGTCCCGAAAGCATTTGACTACCTGGAAATACCGATCAAACCCAGAAATCATCAGGAGCTGCTTGAAAAGCTGAGGAGACTGGGGCAAGGCATAAAATGTCCCGGGGTTTACCCGACTCGGGACTAAATAGTCCCTGGCCCCTTCAGGCGTGGATTTCGTCAAGAAGGGCGTCTCAATTTCCACGAACCCCTGACTGTGGAGGTAATCCCGCACAGACCTGGCTGCCCGGTCGCGCAAGAGGAGGTTCCGCTGCATTTTTGGCCTGCGCAGGTCCAGATAGCGGTATTTTAGCCTTAGATTCTCTGCTACCTCTCCATCTTCATCAACAGGGAAGGGAGGAGGGTTGGACTCGCTTAAAATCTTCAGTTCCTTAGCCTGCACTTCCAGCCTTCCGGTCTTCAGGTCAGGGTTTTCCGTTCCATCAGGGCGGGCGACCACTTTGCCCTGAATGGCAATGACATATTCGCTGCGCAGGGCTGAGGCTTTTTCATGGGCCTCCGGGCTGAATGTGGGATTGAAGACCACCTGAACAATTCCCTCTCGATCCCTGAGGTCGATGAAAACCAGGCCGCCCAGGTCGCGCCTCCGGTTGACCCAGCCCATCAGGGTCACTTCCTGGCCGATATGCTCCGGCCGCAGATGACCGCAATAGTACGTTCGTTTAAAGTCGCCCAACGGCTCACCCAACCTTCTATCTCCATTCTTAACTCGTAACTCGCAACCTGAAACTCGAAACGATCTTTACGACAATTTCCTCCAGCGGAATTTCCTCTTGCTCCTTGGTCGCCATATTCCGAAGAATCGCTCGATCCCTTTTTAATTCTTCCTCGCCCAGGATGATGAC
>JACRCA010000195.1 GCA_016234425.1 Deltaproteobacteria bacterium
ATAGACTTTCATCCTCTCCTGGTGAATACTGGCGATTTTGTCCTTAGTCAGATAGGATTTCCGTAAATTCAACTGAGAAAAATTTTTTCCTCCAGTGACCTCCTGAAGGGATTCCCAGGGCCTATGGTAGAGCAAGGCCGTCCTGGGACAAGAATCTCTTTCCTTGCTGCGGTCTAAAGCTGATGAGTGGAAGGACGAGAAGATTACCTGGTTTTTCATCCCGGCCCTTTTCACCTCTTGAAGAGAGCGCTCGACCAAATCCTCGATGGTATATCGGCCGAGATATTCATCTTTAATTTCTATATTGACCAAGATTTTTCCCTGGGTCAGTTCCAAAACCTCTTTCAAAGTGGGAATTCGTTCTCCAGAAAATTTGGGCCCGAACCAAGAGCCGGCATCGAATTTTTTAAGTTCTTGTAGGGGATAGTCACCCACTTTGCCGCGCCCATTGGATGTCCTCTCCAAGGAATCGTCGTGGATCACTACAACTTCTCCATCTTTGGAAAGATGAACATCGAGTTCGATCATATCGCTGCCAACTTCGATAGCTTTCTGGAATGCCGTTAGGGTGTTTTCTGGAGCCGCGCCTGAAAAACCCCGGTGGGCAATGACCATGACCGGGAATTTTCCAGTCCAATACGGAACCTTCTCCTCCACAACCTTTTTCGCCGCACAACCCATCTGTCCTCCGATGCCTGGTATAAGGAGAATTAAGGAAATCCAAAACACCCTTTATAGTGAATAAAAAGATAGAAAGCAAGCAATTTTATCTCTTTCCTTCCTCATGTTCCTGAGAATAAAGATTTTTCCGACAAGAATGTCGAAGACCCATAAATTGTCGAGGAGGAGAAAGATTGAATAACTTTTCTATATTGTTCATTTTCTCAATTTTCCGGATACGAATATTCGACAATTTTTCCTCTTCCTTTCCTCCGAAAATTGCCGGCTGATTTTCGTCAATAAAAAAATACATTAATTAATTCATTCGTTTATTCAATAAACGGATCTTTTAAACTCCCTGGGCATGCTGGTTGCTATTCTAAAAAGCAAAAGCAAAGAAAGGAGAAGAGAAAAATGAAAAAGACGATTTTGACCACTTTGGTAATCGTGCTATTGGCCACTTCTGGATTGGCCATGGCACAGGGTTGGGGAAGAGGACCTGGAATGGGACCTGGAATGGGGCCTGGAATGGGGCCTGGAATGGGTCCTGGCCCTTGCGGTCCGGGATATGGCCCAGGTACTTGGGGTCCTGGGTTGAATCTGAGCGCTGAACAAACTCAGAAGATGCAGGCTCTGCGGGAAAGCTTCTTTAAAGAGACGATCCCTCTGCGCAACGAGCTCATGGCCAAGCAGCTTGAGCTGCGGACGCTCTGGGCACAAGCAAATCCAGACCAGGAAAAAATTCTGGCCAAGCAGAAAGAGCTCCATGCTCTGCGGGCTCAGCTTCAGGAAAAAGCCACCAAACATCGCCTGGAGATGCAAAAGGTTCTCACGCCTGAACAGCAAGCTCAGTTGCGGGCTTTCCCCGGAAGTTTTGGATACTATGGCAGGGGATGCGGAATGAGAGGCGGGTTTGGTCCTGGCCGAGGAATGGGAATGGGCTACGGTCCTGGCCCCAGGTGGTAAACTAAAACCCTTCATTCAACCTCCTCCAGCAAGGGGAGAGCCAAAAGAATTTGGCTCTCCCCTTTTTTTCTTATGTGTTATAGTGAAAAAAAACATGAATATGATCTCCGGGAAAAGGAGGAGAACGTTGGAACAGGATGAGATTGTGGCTAAACTCAAGGAGGCAGCTAAGGAGGACAAGATCACTTGTGCCATGGCCCAGAAGATTGCCATTGAAAATAAAGTCCCGATGAAACAGGTAGGAGAACTGCTCAATCGCCTGAAGATCAAGATCATCCAGTGCCAATTGGGATGCTTTTAAAAAGAAGGGTTCAAGTGGTCAAGGGTTCGAGGGACAAGAGGGAAGACAGGTTTGGGATTTTGATTTTTGTGGGTGTCGGTTGGGATGAAGGCGAGGATTACCATCATCTGTGAAAACACGGTCTCGATGAAGGGAGGGGTGGGCGAGCATGGGTTTGCCGCCTACCTGGAAACAGAGAGGGGAAATTATCTCTTCGACACGGGGCGCGGAGAAGGTTTAATCCCTAACCTTCTGAAGTTCGACAAGGATCCCCTTTCTGTCCAGAAGATCATCCTGAGCCATGGCCACCATGACCACACCGGCGGCCTACCTTCCATTCTGGAAATTTTGGAGGGAGTCGAAGTTCTGGCACATCCGGATATTTTTTCCATCCGTTACCGTATTTTTCAGAAAGAGGGGAAGGAAATTAGGCGATTTGTGGGCCTAAAATTCCAGAGGACTTATTTAGAGAGTCTGGGAGGAAGGTTTGTTCTGGAAAAAAATTTCCGGCAAGTTACCCGGGAGATGTTTCTAACGGGGGAAGTACCGCGGAAGAATTCCTTCGAAAAAGGGGACCCAAAACTTTTTGCGGAAAAAGAAGGGAAATTGATTCCCGACCCCCTTTTAGATGATCAATCTTTAGTCATCGAATCTTCTAAAGGGTTGGTCCTACTTTTAGGATGCGCTCACGCCGGGGTGATTAACACGCTGGAGCATGTTATGGAGAAGACGGGCAAGGATAAGGTGTATGCGGTCATCGGGGGAACGCATTTGGATTTTGCTGCTCTGCCCCAAGTCGAAGAAACGATCGACGCTTTAAAGAGGTTTGAGGTAGAACATATTGGGGTCTCTCACTGCACCGGCCTGAAGGCGGTTGCGCATTTATACTCTGAATTCGGAGATAGGTTTTTCTTCAGCCAAGTGGGCGAGGTACTGGAGGTTTAGTTAAATTTGCCAATGAGGCGGCAAATTTCTTTAATCCTTTTATTATTCAGTACGCTTGTTTCCATTGCCTTCGGTCAGGAAACCCAGCAAGGGAAGGAGCCGGCCTTTCAGGAAAAAAGAGGTCCAGGGTTTCCCGAGCGAAAAAGAATGATGGGCCCGAGGCATCATCCGATGGAAGACTGGGCCAGGCAGTTGAACCTTACCCCGGAGCAAATAGCCAGATTGCAAGAGCTGCGGGAGTTCTTCTTGCGGGACACGCTGGTCTGGAGGAATGAGCTGGTGATTAAGCGGTTCGACTTTCGAGATATGTTGCGCAACCCGCAAACTGATTCCCAAAAAGTCCTGGCCAAGCAGCGGGAAATATCCGAGTTAGAATCCAAGATCCAGGAGAGGGGCGTCCTGTACCAATTGGAGATGCGTAAAGTTCTTACCCCAGAGCAGATCAAGCTCCTTCCGCCGGGGTTTGGTTTGGGTGGATTCCATGGCCCACGCATGATGCCGGGCCGGGGTCGAGGGATGGGAAGAGAATAGAGGAGCCGCAACCCTGCCATGGCCTACCTTAAGAGGGAACCGGAGCCCAAAAGGCGCTGGATCTTTCGCCCCCTTTACCTCCTAATCATCTGGGGTCTCCTGGCCTTCCTCCTGATCGTCAACGGAACTTACGAGGCCAAACGGGCCAAAGATAACCTTTACCGCATGCTCTTCGATGAGGGCTCGGCTTTAATTGCCAGCCTGGAGAAAACCGCCCAAAGCGTCTTTACATCCCTCACAGCGGTCGAAGCTTTTCCCGAGGCCTCCGCTTTTGTGATTTCCTCTTCAGTCGATCTTCTGGCTCTGGAAGAATCGATCGTTGATTTGATGTGGGATACTGCTTTCCAGATCGACCAGGAATTAGGCGATCGCTCTCCCAAAGAGAGTGATTTGCAAAGAATATGCGAAGCAGAGCGCCTCTCGGCCATAGAGGTCATTACCTCCACAAAAAAATTCTCCTTTCATCGCCAACTGTTAGGGTCTCCAGCCCGAAATCGCCGGCCATTCTATCAACCTCTTTTAGAAGGTAAGGCCCCCTATGCCATCTTGCGTTCAGAAAAGAGAGAGACCGGACAGACGGACCATCTTTCTGTGGCCATCATTCGCCAGGTCGGAGAGGGGATTCTCATCCTTCGCGCCGATGAGCCGGATATTCGCTTTTATCGGCGGAGAGTGATCTTGCAAGGATTGATCGAAGAATGGAGGGGCAAGGAGGAAGTTAAATACATTTCCTTCCAGGGAGAAGATTTGGAAGTCTGGGCGGATATGGACCCTCAAAAAACTGGGAAAAAGGAAGAGAACCCCTTCATCCGAGAACTTCTCCTCCAAGGCCCAAGGACCCCTCAGGCCCAAAGCCGAGAGAGGGCGAAAATTCTGGAGGTGGCTAAGGTCATAGTGTTGGATAAGGGGAGCCGGGGCGTGATCCGTGTTGGACTCTCCACTGAAAGGGTGGAGCAGATCATAGCGGCTGACCGCAGAAATATCGTGCTCTTCAGCTTGCTGCTTTTGCTTTCTGGTGGGGTAGGCATCACGGTCATTTACCGCCTGGAAAACCGTCACTTAGCCAGAGTGAGGGAAATGGAAGAGAGGATTCGTCAGTCCGAGAAGCTTTCCTCCCTGGCTAACCTGGCCGCTGGAGTAGCCCATGAGATTCGCAACCCTCTTAACGCCATCGGTATGGCCATCCAGCGCCTGCAGCGGGAGTTTGCTCCGCAGCGCCTGGAACTGCAAGGAGAGTATCGTCGATTCACCGATGTCCTCCGGGGAGAGGTGAGAAGGGTAAACGAGATTATTGAGCAATTCCTTTTTTTCGCCCGGCCTGCGCGGTTAGATCTCCAATCTGTTCAGGTCAAAGATATTCTCAGAGATCTACTCCTCCTATGCCGGGAGGTAGCAGAGCAGCAGAAAATCGCCATTGCCGAAGACATCGATCCGAACCTCCCACTCCTGAGGTTGGACCGTCAGCGGGTAAAAGAAGCTCTGTGGAATTTACTGAACAA
>JACRCA010000196.1 GCA_016234425.1 Deltaproteobacteria bacterium
CTTGATATACAGTCTCCACCCGTATTGACTCCTTTTTCCCAATTTGGTATATTCCCATCGAAATTGAGACCTTCCATGGGAAGTTTGGTTGTCTGCTTATGTTATTGATCAGGTGGAGAGAAATTTTTTAGAATTTATGCGCAAGTTGCTCAATAGTTGCGAGAATGTGTTGACCTATTTAAGCATCGTGTCGACCTTCATGTGCAATCCAGAAAGGTGCGGATTTTCTTGTGTTAAAGTATGCCCGGTTGGTGCTCTGGCAAATAAGGGCAGGGAAGTTATTATTGATCTGGAAATGCATAATGGAGTTTCCCACCGGAAGGCCGGAAATCTTGGATAGAGCGCTGTTCGAAAAGGGATAACTTTCGAGAGGTGAAACGATAAATGAGCAAACCATTAGATAGCGTGAAGGTACTCGACCTGACTCAGGCGTGGGCGGGTCCCATCGGGTCAATGCTTTTGGCAGATTTTGGTGCTGAAATCATTAAGGTCGAACCACCGGAAACCGGAGACCACGTCCGTGCCTGGACCCCCCCAGGCTGCCGGGGAGAGAGCCCCCATTTTCTGGCGGCCAATCGGAACAAGAAGAGCCTAACCCTCAACCTGAAAACTCGGGAGGGTAAGGAGATTTTTCTGCAATTGGCCAGAGAAACCGATGTCATCATGGAGAACTTCCGGCCTGGGGTCATGAAGAAGTTTGGGCTCCATTATGAAGCCATCCAACCTATTAATCCACGCGTGATCTATTGCTCCATATCCGGATTCGGCCAGACTGGTCCATCACGCAATGATGCCGCCTATGACCTAATTGTCCAGGGAATGGGGGGGGCCATGAGCGTCACTGGAGAAGAGGGAGGAAAGCCGTTGAAGCCCGGTATTGCCCAGGGGGACATAATGGGAGCCTTAGGGGGCACAATCGCCATATTGGCAGCTCTAATGGGGCGGGCCAAGACAGGTCAAGGTTGCTACATCGATGTCTCGATGCTTGATATTCAGGTGATGGCCATGGGCCATCAGATTGTGAACTATTTGATCAGCGGTAACATTGCCAGGCCTTTGGGAACATCGCATCCTATTTTGACCCCTTATGAAACCTTTTCAACCAAGACTTTTTCTATAAACATTGCGGCCAATACCCCTGGTCATTGGGCTGACCTGTGTCATATCCTGGGACTGCCAGAGTTAATCGATGATGCGAAGTTCAAAAATGTGGAAGTCCGCATTCAACATCGGAGGGAACTCATCCCTCTATTGGAACAGGCCTTGCAAAGCAAACCCGGGGAGGAGTGGATCGCCCTTCTCAAAGAAAAAGGGATCCCCTGTGGACCGATCAATGATGTTTCCATGGTTGTCAAGGAGCCCCAGGTTCTCCATCGGGATATGATCATCGAAGTGGAAAATCGGAAGATGGGCCGAGTTAGGATTCCCGGAATGCCCCTGCGCGTCTGCGGGATGACCGGAAAAGATCCGGTAGCACCTCCTCCATTGCTTGGCGAACATAATGAAGAGATCTTATGTGGTCGGCTGGGATACTCTAAGGAAGAATTGAAGAAGTTCCAAGAGAAAGGTATCATTTAGTGGCTGGAGCATGCCAAACAGCGTTTTAGAGACCTATGGGGCGGATAATGGAAAAGAAAAGGGGAGAGCCTAAGAGATTTACTGAATCTGGCATTGAAGTAAAGTCCCTATATACCCAAGAGGATATCAAGAACTTAGATCCTTCACGCGATATAGGGGAATCCGGCGAGTACCCTTATACAAGGGGAATCCATAAGACGATGTTTCGAGATCGATTATGGACGATGAGACAATACTCGGGATTTGGAACCCCCCGGGATTCAAACCAAAGATACAAATACCTGCTGGAGCAGGGACAAACAGGTTTAAGTGTGGCCTTGGATCTACCCACCCAAATGGGTTTAGATCCGGATGATCCCATGTCTCTCGGTGAAGTTGGGCGAGTTGGTGTTTGCCTGAGTACCCTAAAGGATATGGAGACTTTGTTCGATGGCCTTTCTTTGGACAAAATTACCACCTCATTCACGATCAACGCTACTGCCGCCATGCTATTAGCCATGTATTTATGCGTTGCGGAGAAACAGGGGGTGCCATTCGAAAAGGTTGGAGGAACCATTCAGAATGATATCCTCAAGGAGTATGTGGCGAGGGGAGCCTGGATCTACCCTCCTGAATTTTCCATGCGCTTAATTGTGGATACGATAGAATATTGTGCGAAACATACGCCGAGATTCAACCCCATCAGCATTTCCGGGGCTCACTTTAGAGATGCCGGATGTACAGCTGTTCAGGAGGCCGCGTTCACTTTAGCCGATGCGCTTGAATATGTCCAAGCAGTTTTGGATCGGGGTATGGATATCGATAATTTTGCCCCGCAATTGAGTTTCTATTTTTACACCCATAACAATCTTTTTGAGGAAGTGGCCAAATACCGAGCGATGAGGAAACTTTGGGCCAGGTATATGAAGGAAAAGTTTAAAGCAAAACATCCAAGGTCAGCGCTATTTCGATTTGGAGTTGTCTGCGGAGGAAGTACTTTAATGCCCCAACAATATGAGATCAATACTATCCGAGTTTCTTATCAAGCACTTGCCAGCGTATTGGGCGGAGTTCAATCCATGTTTACTTGTGCAATGGACGAACCCTTTTCCATTCCCACCGAAGAAACAGCAAGACTGGCTCTGCGTATTCAGCAAGTTCTTGGTTACGAGACCGGGGTGGTGGATACAGCTGACCCACTTGGGGGCTCATACTTCGTTGAATCTTTGACAAAAGAGATGGGAGATAAGGTTGAAGAGCTGATGGAGAGGATCGAGGCGAGAGGGGGTATGATCAAATCGATAAAAGAGGGCTTTATCCAAAAGGAGATCCTGGAAGAGGCTTATAAGAAAGAGAAGCGGATGAGGGAGGGGGAGATGGTGGTCGTGGGAGTCAATCGATTCACCATTGAGGAGGAGGAGAAGGAATTAAGGCTTCATGAATACAATCCCCAGGTCGCCAGAGACCAGATCGAATTGTTGAATCAATTGAGGAGTACAAGAGATAAAGAGAAAGTAAAAAGGCATATAGAACAACTGAGAACCGCCGGAAGGAATAATGAGAATCTAATGCCGTATCTTATAGAAGCTTTTAAAGACTACGTCAGCTTAGGGGAGGTCTGCCAGGTCTTTAAGGAAGAATTTGGAATTTTCGAGCAGCCTGCAGTTATCTGATCTGAGCTTCTGTTTTCATAAATTAAGGGAGAACTGTTCATCGTGGAAAAAGAAAGGAAGATAAGGTTTTTAATGGCGAGCCCCGGTCTGGACGGACATGATAGAGGAGCCAAGGTGGTTGCCCGGGCATTAAAAGATGCTGGGATGGAAGTCATATATCTGGGAATCCATCGCACAGCAGAAGAAATTGTAAAGGCTGCTGTCCAGGAGGATGTGGATTTTATTGGCTTGAGCATGCTTTCCGGAGCCCACCTCATAATGACCGAACAGGTTTTAAAGAAAATGGCAGAGCAAAAAATTGATGACATTCCCCTCATTGCGGGTGGGACCATTCCCAAAAGAGATATTGAGAAATTAAAGGAGATGGGGGTGGCGCTCGTTTTTCCCACCCAAACACCTTTGGATAGGATTATTTCCGGGATAAAAGAATACCGATTCCCCCCAAAGACTTAAACGAGGGAATGGAGATCAGGCTTTATGAATATCAGGCCAGAAAGGAGGAGGAAGATGCATTGGTTGAAAAAATTAAAAACCATGATGACTTTATGGAATGAGGAAAATGGTCAAGAGAATCGATGTTTTAAAATGTTTTCAAAGGTTTTATGGGTATTCGTCCTCAGTTTTCTCCTCGGCCTAGGCTCCCTAGGATGCAGAACTCTGCCTGATAAGGCTGCCGAGGAAGGCATTTCTTATCATCTTGGCCAGGACGTAGAGATCACCAAGCTCACCTTTTACCTGAAGGTGCCCAGAGACCTACCCTACCCGGTCTGCTGGGTAGATGTAAGCATCAGGAATCTTTCGGATTCCGAGCAGAGCTTCCTTGTATTAGTTCAGGTGGATGATGAGCCTGGAATAGCTTTGAGGACGAAGAAGCTCGTTGGACCCAAGAAGGAGGAAACTCTTAGTCTGATCACTATGGGCAAGAGTTTACCAAGACGTTTTTCAGTGACCGTGACCCACTGATCATTTAGATAGTGGCCATTTTTTCGAAAGGAGGTTACTCGCCATGAGGAATTTGTCGCGTAGGGTCATAATTTTAGTAATAGCCTTGTTCGTAGGAGGCGCTTTCTTGAGCTTTGCTCCATCAACCGAAGCCCAACCCGCGAAGGGCAAGAAGATGCCCCTGATGATCGCCGGTAGCGTTCCAGGCAACACGCCCTACATCTGGACGGCTGGAGTAGCAAAACTTATCAACAAATATTTGAAAGACGTCTCTGTCTCTGTCCAGGGCACTGTGGGGATGGGGCGGGAGAATGTCATGCTCTGTCAAACCGGCCAGGTTCAATTGACTGTGGTCTCTGCTTCGGCGGCTTACAATTCCCTCCATGGATTGGCTGGCGAGCCTAAGGCCGACTTGAGGGTGCTATACGCTCAATTCCCGGCCGGCATGCAGATAGCTGTTCCCAAGGATTTTCCTGGGACTTCCATTCAAGACCTTAGAGGGAAAAGGGTATCTTTTGGCCCTCCAGGAAGCTCATCCTATTTAAATAGCAGTTTAATATTGCCTGCCATAGGATTGAAATTTGGGGACTTCAAGGCCATGCACTTGACTACTACAGAATCCGTAGCTGCAATCAAGGATCGATCGATCATCGCCTATTGTATGTTCACGGGATTCCCGGCAGCCGCTTACATAGATTTAGAAGCCCATCCTGTGGGTTTGAAGTTAATCCCCTTTAGCAAAGAAGAAATTGCAAAAGTTTCGGCCAAATATCCTTATATGGGCGAAGTCATCATCCCCAAAAACACATACAGTTCCATCGCTACGGGCACACCCACGGTTGGGGCATGGGACACACTCTGCGCGCGCAGCGATTTTCCCGAGGATCTGGCTTACAATATTGTAAAAGTAATGACAGAACACCAAGAGGAACTGATTAAGATCCATCCTGCCGCCAAAGACAGCACGGCAGAGAACACCCTCAAAGGTAGTCCAATTCCTCTACATCCAGGAGCGGCCAAATACTTTAAGGAAAGAGGCTTAATGAAGTAAATTTATTGTATAGGAAATTGCTTTTTGGACACGGATGAACACAGATTATCAGGATAAACGAAAAAGAAAATATTTATCTGTAGTTATCTGTGAAAATCTGTGTCCGCAATAATTTATGGCGTTCTTTCATGCAGAGCTAGGGGTATGAGGTGAGAATTACAGAAGAGAAAGATCTCCGAGATATCGAAACTGCCTCCACGAGGCGATTGGTAGGCAAGCCCGCCCGGTTGGTCACATTGATTGCCGTAGGAATGTCCCTATTCCATTTATACACGGCGGGGACCATCGTCTTCCAGCCCATGGTTCAGCGCCCCATCCATCTCGGGTTAGCTCTGATCCTGGTCTTCCTTCTATACCCCTGGGGAAAGCGCTCTCCCCGGAACAGGGTTCCTCTCACAGAACTTATTTTGGCATTGGGGAGCATCGTGGTCAACGTTTACCTAATCATCAACTGGACCATGGCTTCGGACAGAGTGACCATGATTGGAGCCATGCCGGGACTCCTGGACCTTCTCTTTGGTGCCTTCACTATCTTCCTGGTCATCGAGGCTACCCGGCGAGTCATCGGGTGGGCCTTACCCATGGTGTCCATTGTCTTTCTCATCTACGGGATAGTTGGTCACCTTCTTCCAGGGATACTCGGTTTCCCCAGGGTTCCAATTTCCCGGATCATCGCAGTGAACTATATTGCCACGGACGGCATATTTGGCATCCCTTTAGGAGTTTCTGCCACTTTCGTCTTTCTCTTCGTGCTTTTCGGGGCCTTCTTGCAGAAAATAGGAGGGGGACAATTTTTTATCGACCTAGCCTATTCCCTGTTCGGAAGATTCCGGGGAGGACCAGCCAAAATCGCAGTGGTGGCTAGCGCCTGCTTCGGGACAATTTCTGGGAGCGGTATCGCCAATGTCGCCGGTACAGGACAGTTCACCATTCCCCTGATGAAAAAGACTGGTTATCAGCCTGCTTTTGCTGGAGCCGTGGAGGCAGCCGCTTCCATCGGGGGACAGCTTATGCCTCCTGTGATGGGAGCGGCAGCCTTCATTATGGCTGAAATTTTGGGCATTCCTTACATCTCCATCTGCATTGCTGCTGTCTTGCCAGCTATCCTCTATTTCTTGGCCATCTTCGTCATGGTTGACCTTGAGGCAGCCAAAACTGGGCTAAGAGGGTTGCCCAAGGAAGAATTACCGGAACCCAAGAGAATTCTTAAGAAAGCTTGGTATCTTTTTATACCGCTCGTAATCTTGATTTATCTTCTGGTCATTCAGATTTCTCCGATGAAGGCTTGTTTTTGGTCCATCATGGCCATGGTGGTTATCGAGATCGCCCAACAATGGATCAGAAAAAAAAGGATCGATTTCCGACCAATATTGGAGGGGCTGGAGGCAGGAGCCAAGGGGATGCTGATCGTGGTTACCGCCTGCGCCTGCGCTGGGATTGTCATAGGGATCATCAACATGACGGGCTTTGGGCTAAAATTCTCCGATTTCATCATTGATGTCGCTCGCGGGTCCTTGCTTTTTCTCCTGATTATCACCATGCTTTCTTCCTTGATCCTGGGGATGGGTTTGCCCACGGTGGCTTGTTACATCATTCTAGCCATCATCTCCGCGCCTGCTATAGTAGAGTTGGGAGTTATGCCACTCGCTGCTCATCTTTTTGTCTTCTATTTCGGCATCATCGCCGCTATCACCCCCCCTGTGGCTCTGGCTGCCTATGTAGGGGCGGGCATTGCCGGGGCAAACCCCATGAGGACGGGTTTCATCGCCTGTCGCCTGGGTCTGGCGGCCTTCCTACTACCCTACATGTTCATCTACGGTCCCGCTATTTTGATGAAGGGAAATCCCCAGGACATCGTCCTGGCAGCCATCTCCGGGGTGGTTGGTATCTGGGCCCTGGCCGCTGGGCTGCAAGGATACTTTCGTCAACCGTTGGTCATGTGGCAACGGGTCATCTTATTAATAGCAGCAGTTTTGTTGATCAAGCCGGGTTTAACGACGGATCTAATCGGCTATGGTTTGGTGGGTCTGGTGTTCCTCATTCAAAGAGCGCCGGTTTGGATGGGATGGACCTTCTCTAAAATCCAATCTCAGAATCCGAAGTTTAAATGAGGAATCCTCCTCAATCTTTTTAGACCCTATTTGTAAAAAAATTTCCTCCTGAATAAAGGGCATTTTTGGTGTTTAAGTCCCATGTCAGATGGATTGTGGTCAGTATTTCCTTTATTAATATTGCCATTGCCTATGGTCTAAACTTCTCTTTTTCCATATTTTTCGTGGCGATTTTAGAGGAATTCAAGTGGAGTCGGGCGAGTATTGCTGGAGCTTTCTCGTTATCGTCCCTTATATTAGGGATTGGGTCCTGGCCAGGGGGAGGACTGGTAGATCGTTTCGGACCGCGGAAGATTTTGATAGGGGGGTCCATAATACTTTCTTTTTCGACTATTGCCAGTGGATGGATTCGAGAGGTCTGGCATCTCTACCTTCTTTTTGGAATCTTAGCAGGCATTGGTCTATGCAGTCTGGGAGGGGTTCCAAATTCCGTACTGCTTTCCAACTGGTTTGTTAAAAATCGCGGCACTATGGTGGGAATTGCCTTCTCCGGGATGGGGATTGGAATTTTTATTATTGGGCCTTCTGCCCAATACCTTATATCCAGTTTTGGATGGCGAATTGCTTACATGATTTTAGGCTTGACGGTTTTGGTTTTTTCATTGCCCTTAAACTGTTTTCTGCAGAATTGGCCGAATGAGAAAAAGGAGGGTTATTCAAAGCACTACCGATCGCCTACAAGTCCAGAAATTCAAGACCAAATTAAAAATCCATACAATGGAAATGAGAGAGGAGATTGGACGTTGGGAGGCTCGATGAAAACATTATCATATTGGTCTCTCTTTTTCTCCTATCTTCTAGTTCCCTTAGGGATTTTCCCTGTGGCGATCCACCAAGTCGCCTATATGGTCGATCAAGGCCATAGTAAGATATTAGCCGCATTCATCTTTGGAGTTATAGGGTTGCTGAGTAGTGTAGGAAGATTTTTTTTCGGAACATTATCAGATCGTATAGGAAGAGAAAAAGCAGTTACCTGGAGCTTTATCTGTTCCATCACTGGAATTCTTGTTCTCATTTTTTTACCTTCATTAAAATCAGTATTCTGGCTATATGTTTATTCAATCCTCTTCGGATTAGGATTCGGAGCTCGTGGTCCGATCATTACCGCAATGATGGCGGATATGTTTCCAGGGAAACATTTTGGAAGTATCTATGGCTTTATAAATATCGGGAATGGTATTGGAGGAGCAATGGGCCCTTGGCTGGGAGGATTTCTTTACGATTTGACAGGTAGTTATCGGATTCCATTTTTCCTATGTATTCCTGCTCTTGTATTGGCCTGTATTCTTTTTTGGATAGCTGCAAGGGGTCCCCTTGCCCCCTCACGCCCCGGAAAGAGCCCATGACCAACAGGCTGCTTGAGGTTCTATCACGGCGGTATGAGCATAGGGATCAGAAAAAGCGCTGGGTTTTTTGGCAGAGATACTGGGATAGCAAGCTTGTCAAATCTTTTTTCGCTAAACGAGAAATTATTATGAACGAAGAAGACTCAAGGGAATATCAAGGAGGATTAGCTGATTTTTTCAGAGCTCTCATTCCAGAGATTTCTGCTGCTCTTGTTAGTAGCTTTCCATTTGACATTCGCGATTTTCATTTGGGACTAGCAGTTGGTAATCTCAAAAGCAGAATCAAAAAGAAAGAAACCATTATCGAAGCCCCGCCTAAAATGAACGCCCCCAAATAGCTTTGGCTAAGATCAAAAATCCTCCCTGCTAACAGGGGACCGATAGCTCCCCCGATCTGGCCTGACAGAATCAATATCCCAAAGATAGCACCGATGGATGAAAGTCCGAAAAATTTTGCAGCCACCACTGGGAGTTGAGGGCCCGTTCCCCCATAGCCAAAACCGAAAATAGAGGAGAAAAAGTAAAGGGAAGTGATGCTTCTCGAGCCGATCAGTCCGAAAATACAGACGCTTTGGAGCAACAGATTGATAACCAATACTTTCTGGGGCCCAATGCGATCAGATAGCAGACCCATCAAAACCTTACCGAAAATGCTTCCCCCTCCTATCAAGCTAACAGCCAAGGCAGCCGCCATAGGCGATAGGCCTATGTCGGTGCAATAAGCTGCCAGGTGAACGGGCACCATATAGAACCCCATACACCAGAGTAAATACCCAGCAAAAATCATCCAGAAAGTCCGGGTTACCAGAGCCTGTGGTAAGCTCCAGTCTTTCAAAGTGATCTTCGAAGAGGGTGAGGGATAAACTCCTTCTGGACGGGGTTCGGGAATTTTTTCCCCATATGGAACCAGACCCATGCGGTTGGGGTCACTATGCAATAGAAAAGCGGAACCGACGATGATGGCTCCAGTGATCACACCCATGAGAGCAAAGGACGATCTCCAACCAAAGACCGTTATGAGGTGTCTGGAAAGCGGGGGAACGATCAGAATCCCCATGCTGACCCCGATGGACATGATCCCCATGGCCAGACCCCGGCGGGCTATGAACCAACGAGAGACCGTCGCCGTTAAAGGCCCCCATCCGGCGCTGACTCCGATACCGATCATTATTCCATAGCAAGCGTAAAGCTGCCACAAGCTTTGGATGATCGCGCTCAGGACCAGCCCTGATCCCATCAAAACCCCGCCAGCCCCCACCACCAGTCGAGGCCCGAAGCGGTCGACCATCCTGCCGGAAAAAATGGAGCCTATCCCGAAGATCAAAACACTTAGAGAAAAGATCCCGGCGGTGCTTGCTCGGGTCCACCCGAACTCTTCGCTCAAAGGTATTAAGAAAACGCTAAAGGCGAAATGGCTCCCCCCCGAGGCCATCAGGACCAAAAAACCTGCGGCGACAATTATCCACCCTGGAAAAACCATGAACGCCTATCCACTTCGGTTTTTCCGATGGTTTAGCTGATTACTGAAAAATGGGCTGATATCAGCATTTCCTCCACTCTTTTTGAATCCGCTTACTGATGCCAAGATAAGAAAGGTCCGTTC
>JACRCA010000197.1 GCA_016234425.1 Deltaproteobacteria bacterium
GCGCGGTGAACACTCCAACAAACAAGAAAGCAAGAAAGGGGAGCCAAATCCATCCTTTTCCGCATCTGTGCCGCTGCTGCCCTTTATACATCCTGTCCATAATCCTTTCTTCCCGTCTACCGGCAAAAATATTTAATCTTTAACCGCAGAGAACGCAGAGCTCGATTTGGATTCTAAATTCGAATATCTAAATCCTAGGTGGTGCCCCGTTAATAGTTGATAAATAGATAGTTCGGAAAAATTGCCTGTCAAGTCATTGCGAGGAGTCCGCCTCAGGCGGACAACGTGGCAATCTAATTAATTTTCAATGAGAAAGAGATTGCTTCATCCCGCCAGGGCGGGATTCGCAATGACAGTGGCAGTTATCTCAACGATTAGGGGGTCACTACCAAATCCTAAACAAATCCAAAATCCAAATTTCCGAAACTAACCAGGAAAGATGGATATCTCATTTTTTGAATTCTGGTCATTCGAATTTGTTTAGAAATTCGTGCTTAGTATTTAGAACTTATATTTTGTCTCTGCGCTCTCCGCGATCTCTGCGGTAAAGATTCTACGCGGACCCCATAGCCTGCACCACCAGCTCGCTCAGGTCGAAAGAGGCCCTGGATTCCTCCAGCCCTTTTTCCTTGATTCCATCCCCGATCATCGTTAAGCAGTAAGGGCAGGCTGTTCCAACCCACTCCGCCTTGGATTGAATCGCCTGTTCTGTACGCATCTGATTGATGCGGGTTCCAATCTTTTCTTCCATCCACATCCGTCCGCCCCCGGCTCCACAGCAGAAGCTGCGCACGCGGTTGCGCTCCATTTCGACCAGACGCAGTCCCGGGATCGCCCGCAAGATTTTCCGGGGCTCTTCGTAGATATCATTGGCCCGGCCCAAGAAGCACGAGTCATGGTAGGCCACCACTTTGTCAATTGACTGGGAGAGTTTCAGCCTTCCGCTTTCCAGAGCATCGCTTAGGAACTGGGTGTAATGCCTCACTTCATAATTTCCCCCAAACTGCGGATACTCATTCTTCAGGGTGTTGAAGCAGTGAGGGCACATGGTCAGGATCTTCTTCACCCCATAATTCTTCAAGACTTCTATGTTTGCCCGGACCAGCGTCTGGTAAAGATATTCGTTGCCAGTCCGCCGGGCCGAATCCCCACAACATCCTTCTTCTGTTCCCAGGATGGAAAATTTCACTCCACCGGCCCTCAAAATTTTAACCAAGGAGGTGGCCACGCGTTTGTTCCGATCGTCAAAGCTTCCCGCACAACCTACCCAGAAGAGAAGATCGACATCGCTCTCTTCCGCGACGGTTTTCAGTTCCAGACCTTTGGCCCAATCTGCTCGCAGTCCCAGGCCCACGCCCCAGGGGTTGCTATTGTTTTCCATGTTTCGAAAAACAAGCTGGACTTCCGGGGGGAAGCGGCTTTCCATTAAGACCAAGTAGCGGCGCATTTCGGATAACTTATCTACGCAGGGGATGAAAACCGGGCAAACCATCGCACAGGCCAAACAGTTGGTGCAGGCCCAGATAACATCCTCCGAAATCACGTCCCCGATTAACGCCTTGGACCCCTCGGATTGCGGATTTTTTCCCCGGAGAATCAAAGCGCCTTTCTCTTCCATGTGGGCCCGGATAGAATCCCAATTTTTCTTGGGGGCCAGGGGTTTGCCGCTTTGAGCGGCCGGGCAATGTTCCAGGCAGCGCCCACACCGCGTGCAGGCGTCCATGTCAAAAAGCTGCTTCCAGCTCAGATCCTCAATCTTGCCGGCCCCAAAAGTTTCGGCCGTCTCGAAATCCAGGATGGGCGGTAGAGCCCCTCTCGGAGTGAGTGCTCGCATGTAGATGTTGGCTGGAGCAGTCAAAATGTGCAACATCCGGGAAAAGGGAAGAAAAGCTAAAAAACCCAGGACCAGAAAGAGGTGCAGGCGCCAAAGGAGCCGATGGAGAAGAATTTGATTCGAATCCGAAAGACCGCTGAAAGCCTGAGAGAAGATCCATCCTACAGGTGACCAGCCTACCCAACCCGGTTGCGTCCTGGTAATCCGCAGGCCTTCCACGCTGAAGCCCAGAACAAATATTCCCAAGAGAAGGAGAAGGGCGACCAAGTTTCCGCGCGATGTGTCGTAGGTCAAAGTTTCAGGTTTTTTGACATATCGGCGGTAGAAGGCCATGATTAGGGCTACAATCCCCAGAGATCCCACCAGGTCGAAAATGAGCGAAAGCGGAAGCGAGAGCGGCTGGGGTAAGGCAAAATTGACCTGAGTGATCACGATGATGATGAATGGAATCAGGAATCCGTAGAAGAGGAAAAGATGCATCAAGCCTGGATAGCGATCCACCAGCATGCGCTTGTGACCCACCACATAGGCCCACAGTGACAGCAAGCGCTCCTTGGGCCGATCTGTCCGTTTCTCCCGCCTTCCCAAGCGCCAGAGCCTTGAACGCCGGTAGATTCCGTAGGCAAAAACCACCCCCACTACGAAAAGCAAGAGAAGATCGAATGAACCGAACATCTCATCCCTCGATTCTGAGCAAGCCGAAGGAAAAAAACAGGGAATTTCCCCAGGCGAGACCAGAGGTAAAGACCACTGCCCGGGCACCCTCCCTGAACAGGAGTGCCCGATCCTGGTTCAGCTCTCCGCCAAGAGCTTTTTGAATTCCTCGGTCAAGACTGGCACAACCTTAAAGAGGTCTTCCACAATCCCATAATCGGCCTTCTGGAAAATGGGCGCATCTGGATCTTTGTTGATCGCTACGATGACTTTGGAAGACCCCATCCCGGCGAGGTGCTGAATGGCGCCAGAAATACCGCAGGCGATGTATAGGTTGGGAGTGACAACTTTTCCGGTCTGCCCTACCTGGTCATTATGGTCGCGCCATCCAGCATCAACTGCCGCGCGGGAGGCTCCCACAGTGGCATGGATGGCGTCGGCCAGCTCCTCCAAAACCTTGAAGTTCTCCGGGCCCTTCATACCCCGGCCGCCAGAGACAATAATCTCGGCCTCGGTCAAGTCTACCTTTACCCCGGCAGCCTTAACAATTTCTACCACAACAGTCCGCAAGCTGGCCGGATCTATTTTGGCCTCTATTTTAATTGTCGCTCCCTTTTTTGTGCCGTCGGGTGGAACCATCTCCAACACATTGGGACGAACCGAGGCCATTTGAGGACGAGAGACTGGGCAGACCACATCCGTGAAAGCTTTGCCCGCATAAACTGGTCGTCTGGCAATCAACAGGCCGTCATCTCCGATGGTTAGCCCTGTGCAATCTGTAGCCAGACCCGTCTGGAGCCGTGTGGCGACCCGGGGGGATAGGTCCTTGCCGATGACCGTGGCCCCACACAGGAATATGGAGGGCTGATTGTCTTTTAGAAGATTCGTCAGGACTGTGGCATAGGCATCTGTGGTGTATTGAGCCAACGCCGGGTCATCCACCCAGTAGACTTTGTCGGCATATTCGGCCAATCGACCCGTCAATCCTTCCACCCCTGAACCTAAAAGGACAGCTACCAGCTCTTCCCCAAGTTTCTCAGCCATCTTCTTTCCCTGGCTGAGGAGCTCAAAGGTGATTTTCCGAATATTCCCATCTTTGACTTCCGCAAATACCCAAATTCCTTTGGCCATAAATCATCTCCTTGTAGAAATCCGAATTTTTAATTGGGACGCAGATTTTCGCAGAAACTACAGAAAAATTTTTCTGCGATTAAAATCTTAATAATCTGCGCTCCTCTGCGTCCTATTGTATTAAATGACTTTTGCCTCTTCCCGTAAAAGCTTAACCAATTTTTGGGCGGCTTCGATGATTTCCCCGGAAATGATTTTTCCCGGAGGGCGGGAAGGCGGGGGAATATATTTCAAAATCTTGGTCTTCGAACCTGCCGCGCCCACTTGCTCTGGCGGCAGACCTAAGGCGGCCTGGTTGATGGGCTTTAGCTCTTTCTTTTTGGCTTTCATGATCCCGGGAAGGGAGGCATACCTGGGCTCATTCAAACCTTTCTGGCAGGTGAAGACCGCTGGCAAAATCAACTCGATCACTTCCCTTCCGCCTTCAACCTCCCGCTCGACTTTAGCCTTCTTCTGGTCCGGGCTAATCTCCAACTTGGTAATGAGGGTGACGTGCGGGAGGTTCAGAAACTCGGCCAAGGAAGGACCCACCTGCGCCAGGTCATCGTCCACCGCTTGCCTTCCGCAGAGGATGAGGTCAAATGTTTCTTTCTTGATTACCTCGGCGAGCATCCTGGCGGTGGCCAAACCGTCTGCGCCGTCGAAGGCCGGGTCATTCAAATGGATCGATCGGTCCGCTCCCATGGCCAGAGCGGTGCGCAGCGCTTCCACAGCCCGTTGCGGTCCTATGTTCACCAGGATGGCCTGGCCGCCGAATTTTTCCTTGATCCGCAAGGCCTCTTCGACGGCGAACTCACAGTACGGGTTCATCACGTACTTGACGTCATCGGTCACAATTCCTGACCCATCCGGCTTGATCTTGATCAGGGTCTCGGTATCTGGTACCTGCTTCATACAAACAATGACGTTCACCTTTACCCTCCTTGTTGTCTAAATGGACTGGCCAAGTGCTTTACGAAGGCTATGGATGATTTTTCCTGGCTTCTTCGCTCATCATCCCCCGAATAAAAACGTCGCTGATCTGCAAGGCCGCCTCACTGATACTATGCTTCTTTTTGGCTGAAAGGACCCAATAGCGGGCCATCTCATCCAGCGCCCCAAACAGGGCTCTCTTCATGACTCCTGGGGTAAGATCTTTGCGGATCAATCCCCTTTCCTGTCCTTCGATGACGACGGAACGAATCAGGTTGAGGTATTCGATGAAGGGTTTATTTATGTACTCCTTCATGAACTTACTGCTCTGGCGCACCTCCACGCCCAGGACTTCAGCGAGATGTTGCTGCTTGGAAATAATGGACAGGTGCATGATGGCAAACCGCCTGATTTTCTCCAGGGGGTCCTTCTCCTTTCCCAGTTCCTGCCGCATATTTTCCACGATCTTGCCGAATTCTTCCTCGAACAGAGAAATGAGGATATCGTCCTTGTTCTTGAAATAGAGGTAGATAGTCCCGTCAGCCACGTTCGCTTCTTTGGCAATTTCTGAAACGCGGGCGTTGTAAAATCCCTTCTCAGCAAATACCTTTATAGCTGCTTGGATGATCTTCTGGTGCTTATTCTCGTCTTTCATACCCAGATAGTGGTTAAAGCTTTCCCCTTTCTCTTCTTGGCAATTTGTTCCCCATCAGTTAGGTGAAATTAAATGAATGATCATTCATTCAAAACAGCTTTTTAACATACCCCCCGAGGGCTGTCAAGATTTTTTTTCACGGATTATGGTTTCACTTGCAATGATAAATTTGGGAGGAATCCGTTTCCAAACCAGATTGGAAAATTGGGCCGGAGGGGAATCTTTTAACGCTCGAGAGAAAACTTGTTCGTTTTGGGAGAAAAAGACACAGGGTAATTGCCAGTATAACAGGCTAGGCAAAAGCTGTCGCTCGCTTGGGGCATGGTTCCAACCATTCCCTCCAGGCTGAGATAGGCCAAACTGTCCAGGCCGATAAACTTCCGGATCTCCTCCACCGAGCGGGAAGAAGCGATCAGTTCTTCCCGTGTGGGAAAATCAATCCCATAATGGCAGGGGAATCGATGAGGCGGACAACTTATGCGCATGTGTACTTCCTTTGCCCCGGCTTCCCTTAAGGTCCTGATTCGTGTCCGGCTGGTGGTACCGCGCACGATCGAATCTTCTACGACCACAACCCGTTTCCCCTTGAGCAAATCCCGCACAGGATTCAGTTTAACCTTCACCCCCAAGTCCCGGACGCTCTGGGAAGGCTGGATGAACGTGCGACCCACATAATGGTTGCGAATCATGCCCATCTCAAAAGGCAGGCTCATTCGCTCGGCGAAACCCAGGGCGGCATAGTTCCCCGAGTCTGGAATAGGCATGACGAAATCGACCTCTGCCGGGCTCTCCTCGGCGAGGCGAGCGCCCAGCTTCTTCCGCACCAAATAAACATTCTTCCCGAATATGTTACTATCCGGCCGGGCAAAATAGATATACTCGAAGATGCAGAAAGCTGGCTTAACTTTAGGGAAAGGGTGTTCAGAATGAAGCCCATCTTTATCGACCAATACGATTTCGCCGGGACCTACATCTCTTACATACTTCGCCTGGACCAAATCGAGGGCGCAGGTTTCTGAAGCCAGCACAAAGCTTCCATTGATTTCGCCCAGGCACAGGGGCCGGAAACCCCGCGGGTCTCTGGCTCCGATCAGGGCATTTTCCGTGAGCAGGATGATGGAGTAGGACCCGCGGACCTGGGAAAGGGCTTGCTTAGTCTTTTCCATATACCCTGATTTTTTCGATCGGGCGATCAAATGGACGAATATCTCGCTGTCCATCGTGGATTGAAAGATCGATCCCCGGGCCTCCAGTTTATCTTTCAGCTCCCGCGCGTTGACCAGGTTGCCGTTATGGGCGAGGGCTAAAAAACTCTGGGAATGCTGGGCCAGAAAGGGCTGAGCGTTCTTCAGTAGGGAGGACCCCGTAGTGGAGTAACGGACATGCCCCACAGCCGCATTCCCGGAAAGCGCTTGCAGCTTGCCCTGATCAAAGGTATCAGCCACTAACCCCATGCCCTTATGGCTCTTCGGCTCACCATGGTCTGAAGTAACAATCCCTGCGCTCTCCTGCCCGCGGTGCTGGAGAGCATAAAGACCAAGGTAAGTTAAATGGGAAGCCTCTGGGTGGCCGAAGATCCCGAAGATACCGCATGCCTCTTTGGGATAATACTTTTTATCCATCATTTTACGATGCCAATACTCCATGATACTCCTGCAGCGATTTGACGTGAACTTCTTCCTGAAGTAAAGCCTCTATTCCATTCACGGACGCCGCGGCGCCGGAGATGGTGGTGATGAGTGGTATATTGTGGGCCACAGCTACAGCTCGGATGGAAACCTGGTCCCGCTTGGGGCGACGTCCTGTCGGGGTATTGATGATCAGGTCAATCTCCCGGTTTTTAATCAAGTCCACAATGTTCGGCCTTCCCTCGTGCACTTTGTTCAGTATTCTCACGGGGAGCCCGTTCTGAGATAGAGCCTTGGCCGTGCCCCGGGTGGCCACGATCTGAAAACCAAAATCGGAAAGTTTTTTGGCGATGAAGATAATGGCTCGCTTATCTCTATTTTTCACGCTAATGAATACTTTCCCTTTCTTGGGCAGGATCTGCCCGGCTGCCAGTTCAGCTTTAGCAAAGGCGATCCCAAAGGCGTGATCGATGCCCATGACCTCTCCTGTAGACTTCATCTCCGGCCCCAAAACCGTATCCACCCCGGGAAAACGGTTGAAAGGAAAGACCGACTCCTTCACCGAGACATGCTGAACTTCTACTTTCCGGGTGAAACCCAATTCC
>JACRCA010000199.1 GCA_016234425.1 Deltaproteobacteria bacterium
AAAATAGGACTGATGGGGGGCATCGTAGAAGTGCTTCTGGCCCTCATCGGGATGATCGAGGCATTTAGCCAACGCGATATCATCAGCAATGTCGTCTCGATGGGCCATACCCTGTTGCTCGTGGCCGCTATGTTTATCGGCTATCTAACAGCAAAACGGACAACCCAGCATGGGCCGCTAGGGATTCTGTTCCATAGCTCGATGTCAGGACTGATGGTGGGGGGCTTACTCGCCCTGTTAGTCATTATGGGGAGTCTGCTAAGACTCCGGGCCGTCTTCATCAACGCCTCGCCGATCCTCTATGATTTACTGACCTTTAAGCAAGGCACCCAGACTGGCGCTCTCCTGCTTCTCAGTGCTGGAGGGGCGTGTGGAGTCCTTGCAGGTTTATTTTATCTGTCTTCCATCCTCACCCGTCGGGTGTTGATAAAGTCCCTAAGTAGTATTGTTTTGGCAGGTGTGCTGCAAGATTTGCTGCGTCCCACCTTCGCCCTGTGGGGCCCTCTGGCGGTCATCAACGATTGGCTCTTCGCCGCCAATGGGCTCACCATCTATGGGGCCGCTGGATTGTTTATTTTAACTGCCGCTACTACTTACTTTTGGGCCAGAAAGGGAAGCGCAATTCAAGCGGGTCTGCGGCGCTTGCCCCGCACAAGCCAGCGTGTGCTAAAGATAGCGGGTCTCATTCTTATCATCATTATCTTGCTGGCTTTGCCCCAGATCCTCGGCCTCTTTTTGAGTGAAGTTTTAACCATCGTCGGGCTTTATGTTCTCTTGGGTCTGGGGCTCAATATTGTGGTCGGCTATGCCGGCCTCTTAGACCTCGGCTATGTGGCCTTCTTCGCCATCGGTGCCTACACGACCGCCGTATTGACTTCACCGGAGTTGGGCTTCTTTAACCTGTCCTTCTGGGGAGCGCTTCCCTTGGCGATCATCATGGGAGTCGTGTCCGGAGTGCTGCTGGGCATCCCTGTTCTCAAGATGCGGGGCGATTATCTGGCGATCGCCACTCTCGGCTTTGGCGAAATCATCCGTATTCTCGTTCTCTCAGATTTTCTACGGCCATGGTTTGGTGGAGCCCAAGGCGTTGGTAAAATACCCAAAGCTGCCATCGGGAGCATGGAATTGGCCACGCCGCAGCAGATTTACTATCTCATCCTGGCGGGCTGTTTCCTGGTAGGCTTTATTTCCTGGCGTTTAAGAGACTCCCGTTTAGGACGTGCCTGGATGGCCGTCCGGGAAGATGAGGACGTGGCCCAGGCCATGGGGATCAATCTCGTAGCCACCAAACTGCTGGCTTTCGCCACCGGTGCGGCCTTCTCTGCTCTGAGCGGCGCCATCTTTGCCAGCAAACTTGGGTCAGTCTACCCCCACAGTTTCAATGTGATGATTTCCATCAACATCCTCTGCTTGATTATCGTAGGGGGTATGGGTAGTATCCCAGGTGTGCTTGTTGGGTCCATGGCCCTCGTTGGTCTGCCTGAGCTGCTGCGGGAGTTTGCCGATTATCGACTCCTGGTTTATGGGGCTGCTCTTGTGGCCATGATGCTTCTCCGGCCAGAAGGTCTTTGGCCGGAAGCCGTGCGCCGCCGCGAGTTGCACGAAGGGGAAAAGGTGGATAGCGATTAAATTCGAATTCCGAAATGCGAAATAATTTCTAATGACCGAAACCCAAAATTTTAAACAAAAGAAAGGAGCGAGTTCTGGGAATTTAGTCATTGGGATTTAAGATTTGTTTCGGATTTCGATATTCGAATTTCGAATTTTTCCGAAACCAGTTTGTTCTGGATAAGCGAGCTGGGGAGGAGAGAATGGCTATTCTCACGGCGCGCAAAACCACGAAGCGCTTCGGCGGCCTGGTGGCTGTGGATCGCTTGGACATAGAAGTCAAGGAGCAAAGCATTCATAGCATTATCGGGCCTAATGGAGCGGGTAAGACCACCTTCTTTAACTGCGTGACCGGCTTTTATCGACCTGAAACAGGAGATATCCTCTTCAACGACCACTCCCTTGTCGGCTTACTTCCCGACCAGGTCGTCCGCCTGGGAATTGCTCGTACCTATCAGAATATACGCCTCTTTCCCAACTTGACGGCGATAGAGAACGTCCTGGTAGGGCTTCATGGGCATTTAAAAGCAGGATTTTTGGGCATTGTTTTGGGATTGCCGACTACCCGGCAAGAGGAAAAAATAGCCGAAGAAGAAGCCCGGCGGCTCCTCAAATTTGTCCACCTGGCCGGCAAAGGGGATTTTTGGGCTAAGAATCTCCCCTATGGTGACCAGCGACGGTTGGAAATTGCGCGCGCCTTGGCTGCCCGTCCGAAGTTGTTGCTGCTGGATGAACCGACAGCCGGCATGAATCCCCGAGAAACACAGGAAATGATGGACTTTATTCGGCAGCTGCGGGATGATTTGGGTATAACGATCCTTCTCATCGAACACCAGATGCGGGTAGTAATGGGCATCTCCGAGATAGTGACTGTATTAGACTACGGAGAAAAAATTGCCGAGGGCACTCCGGCCCAAATTCAGAACGATCCTAAGGTCATCGAGGCCTACCTTGGACGGGGAAACATCTCTGAAAAAAGTGGCATAGTTAATTAGCCAAGTAGTCAAATAGTCTTACGGTCGCGTAGTCAGATGGCCAGAAAGGTTTATTCATATGGCCATGCTTGAGGTCGAAAACATCCATGCCTACTATGGGCATATCCATGCTCTCAGGGATGTCTCCCTCACCGTGGAAAGAGGGGAGATTGTTACTCTGATCGGGGCCAATGGCGCAGGCAAAAGTACCACTCTCAAGACCATTAGCGGATTGTTGCGGCCACGGCAGGGGGCTATCCGACTTGACGGTGCAGACCTTACCCTTTACCTTCCCCATGAAATTGTGGCCAGAGGAGTCGTGCAAGTTCCTGAAGGGCGGCGTATCTTTGGCCGACTCACCGTTATGGAGAATCTGGAGATGGGGGCCTTTTCCTGCTCTGATCAACGGCTGATCAGGGCCAACTTGGAACGGGTTTTTACTCTGTTTCCCAGGTTGAAGGAGCGGCGGAACCAGGTAGCAGGTACCCTCAGCGGTGGCGAGCAACAGATGCTGGCGACCGGGCGAGCCCTCATGGCCAATCCGCGCCTCCTCTTAATGGATGAACCTTCTATGGGTTTGGCGCCAGTCCTGGTGGATAGCATTTTTGCGACGATTCGGCAACTTCACGCTGGCGGTACGACCATTCTGCTGGTGGAGCAGAATGCGCGTATGGCCTTGCAAGTCGCCAGTCGCGGCTATGTACTACAGACGGGTACTGTAGTGCTGAGCGACACGGCGGAAAGTCTGCGGATGAATGAGATGGTGCGCCAGGCTTATCTGGGCGAGAGCTAGCCAAAAGCGGGTAGGGAGATGGGGAGATAAGGAGCGGGGGCACATTAGGAACTGTTTTTCCTTGTGGGTTTATGCTAAATTAAGAAAAAAGTTCGCCGCCTCCCCATCCTTTTTGACTGGGTGATATAAAATGAGTGTCTATGCGTTGCCGGCAGCGCTGGCCTTTGCGATCAACTTGACCCTTTGCCTGATCGTCTTCTTCAACAATCCCCGGGGCATTGCCAACCAGATCTTTACCCTGTTGATCCTTTCCTTCGTGGCCTGGGATGCCGGAGAGCTGATCCTGATCTATAGCGACCACCCTTTCATGGCCCTGGTCGGGGTGAAGATCATCTTTGCTGGCGTCTTCCTCTTCCCCGTCTTCTTCCTCCATTTCTCCTACGTCTTCCCCCAGAAACTGACCCGTTTTTTCGATGGGTGGCGCAGCGGGATTCTGTACATAGGTCCTATTGCGCTTCTGGCTCCTTTTATCCTCCTCCTCCAAGTGGACATTGCCCGCGTGCTGCAGATCGGGTCCATCTTCTATTACATCTTCTCATTCAAAGGGCCTCTGGAGTCCCACGTCCTGGCCCTGGTGTTGAGTTTGATCGGGCTGGGGTACTTTGCCTGGGGGGTTGTGAATTTCATCATTTCCTACCGCCAGACCAAGATCGCCCGCCAGCGTCTCCAAATCCTCTACCTCCTGGTGGGCATCATCTCCATGTTTTTCATCGGCCTGGTCTTGCACCTCGTCAACTACCTTTTTGAATTTGGCTATTCCTTCTTCTTCGTGGCCAGCCTCTATTCCCTCCTGATCAGCTTCTTCTTTGCCCTGGCCCTGGTCAAATATCGGTTGCTGGACATTCACTTCATCATTCGGGGAGGCATTCTTTACTCCATGCTCTCCGGGTTGGTCCTGGTGATATACGTTCTCCTCATCAAGAATGTCTGCGATATTTTGGCCAAAAAGCTCGAAACCCAGTCCTTGCTGGTGGAGAGTGCTTTCGTACTGATCCTGGTCTTTCTGCTGCGCCCATTGGAGAGGAAGGTGGAAGAATTTATTGACCGCTTTTTCTACCGGGAACGTTACCTCTTTCGCCTCAAGTTCTTCGAATTCACCCGCGCCGTTCTGAATATCCTGGACCTGCAAACCCTTCTGAAAGCCACGGTCAGTTTTATCTCTCAGGCCCTGGCCGTGGAGAAGGCGGCGGTCTTGATTCTCGACCAGGAATCGGGGGTTTACCGGATTTTGAGCCAGAATGGCTTTCCCGAAGGGATCTCCTTTGCGGCAGAAAGTCCTTTCATCGACTATCTCAAACATTCCCGGCGGGCCATTGAACTGGAATCCATCAAAGATTATCATTCCCTGAATGCAGAAGTACAAAAGATGAGGGCCACCCGTTTTGCCCTGGCCATCCCTCTCGAGTGGGATGAGGGGATGCTGGGTTTTTTGCTGGTAGGAGAAAAACAAAACGGCAAAAGTTTCTCCATCATGGAAATTGAAGCCCTGGAAGCCCTCGCTCCGGCAGTGGGGATGGCCATCTCCCGAGCCCTTCTTTACCAAGACCTGAAGAAGAAGGACCATCAGATGATGCAGTCAGAAAAACTGGCCGCCCTGGGAGAAATGGCCGCCTCCTTCGTCCATGAAATTCGTAACCCCCTGGGCATTATCCTTGGCTCCGCAGAGACTTTGAATAAAAAAGTTCCCGCATCCGTCCAGTCAGAGTTGCTCCAATTCATTCGCGAAGAGGGTGAGCGGATCAACCGCATGCTCACCAATTTCTTAGACTTTGCCAAGCCAAAACCCCCAGCCTTCCGCGAAGTAGACCTGAAGGATATCCTGGAGAAGACCGTGGAACTCATCTCCATGCCGGCGCGAGAGCGGAAAGTTCAGATTCTGCAAGAATATCCGAAAGAAAAAGTCCTCATGTTTGTGGACCCGGAGCAGGTTCGCGAAGCCCTGGTAAACTTGGAATTGAATGCTCTGGAAGCCATGCCTTTGGGGGGGAAAATGACGATTACCCTGACCCAAAATGAAGGCCAGGGGGCGCTGATTCGGGTCAGCGATACGGGCGTGGGCCTCCCGCGAGGGGTAGAATCTAAGATCTTTGACCCTTTCTTCACTACGAAAGAGCGCGGCACGGGCCTCGGCCTATCCATTGCCTACCGGGTGGCTAAAAACCATGGGGGAACAATCTCCGCAGTAAGCAATGATGGGGGAGGAACTACTTTTATTCTCACTCTCCCTCTGCCCAAAGGCACGTTAGGTTGTTTCGGCGCGGTGGGCCCGCCGCCTGAAGGTGAAAAATAAAGACAAAAGACATTCACCGCGGAGAGCGCAGAGAACGCTAACATGAGAAACAATTTAATTTTATCCTTTCGCTAATTTTCTCCATGTTCTCCGCGTGCTCTGCGGTGAGAGTTTGGGGGCTTATGAAGCCGCGAATCCTGATCGTTGACGATGAAGTCCGCATGCAACGGATCTTCGAGATTAACCTCAGCCCGAAGTACGAAGTTCTGACTTGCGGGGATGGAAAAGAAGCCCTGGGAATCGTGAGGGGCCGAGATATCGGGCTGATGCTTACGGACCTGAAGATGCCCGGCATGAATGGCGTGGACCTTCTTAAGGAAGTGCGCAAAGACCGGCCCGACCTACCGGTAATCATCATGACCGCTTACGGCACTGTGGAAAGCGCAGTCCAGGCTATGAAAGAGGGCGCGGCCGATTATATCCTCAAACCCATCAAGATGGATGAGATGGAAGTTTTGATCGAAAAAACCCTGGCCGTCTCCCGCCTGAGGGAAGAAAACCGCGACCTGCGCCAGGAGTTGAAGACGATCTTCGGGCCGGAAAATATTATCGGCCACCATCCATCCATGCAGAAAGTCATCCAGCTCATCCAGCAAGTAGCGGGCACTAAGACCACCGTGCTCGTCAAAGGGGAGAGCGGAACGGGCAAAGAGCTGGTGGCCCGGGCCATCCACTATGAGAGTGACCGGTCGAGCAAGCCTTTTGTGGTCATCAATTGTGCCGCCATCCCCAGCACCCTGCTCGAAAGCGAACTCTTCGGTTATGAGAAGGGAGCCTTCACCGGAGCCACCAAGACTAAAAAGGGGCGCCTGGAACTGGCTGACAGGGGAACGCTTTTTCTGGACGAAATCGGCGAGATGCCCAGGGAACTCCAGGTTAAGATTCTCCGGGTTCTGGAGGAACAAAAATTCCAGCGAGTTGGCGGTACTGAGGATATTGGGGTGGATAACCGCATCATCGCCGCCACGAATAAAGACCTGAAGCAGGCTGTCGAGGCCGGAGCTTTCCGCGAGGACCTCTACTATCGTCTGAATGTGATTACCATCCCCATTCCCCCCCTGCGAGAGCGGAGAGAGGACATTCCTTTACTCGTCGAGCATTTCCTGAAAAAACACCGCGAGGCTCTTAAGAAGAATGTTTATCGCGCGAGTGCAGAAGTGCTGCATCTGCTGGTGGATTATCCCTGGCCGGGAAACGTGCGCGAGCTGGAAAACGCCATCGTCCGGGCGCTGGTCCTCTGCCCCTCTGATGGCATTGAGGTGGCGGACCTGCCCGAAGAGATCCGGTTCGGAAAAAAAGAAGAAGAAGTGAAGATTCCCACAGACAAGCAGGAACTCAAAAGGATTAAAAAGCAGGCCCAGCAGAAAATCAAGGAAGAAATCGAGAAGAAATTCATCGAAGATGCCCTGACCCAGGAGAAGGGCAATGTCTTGCGCGCTGCGGCTCGAGTAAGTATGGACCGCAGACAATTTCAGAATTTGATCAAAAAATATGGGATTTCTAAAAAAGAATTCGAGAACGGGTGATGCGAAAAAAAATATCGCACCTGAGAACAAAAGATTCGCAGCCACTAACCCAAAGAATATTAAACAAAAATTGCTTTTCCCCGTCCTTCCGCCAAAAACCTGCTTTCTTCTCGGCCCTTCGCTGATCAATTGATTAAAAAAATATTGAATTAAATTAAGATGTTATAAATGCAATCCCATCCTGAAGATTGGCCCAGATTTTGCTAAATTTGCTAAAAAGGGTTAAAAATACTCTGAGGAGGGCAAAATGGCCATCGGGGAATTGATTCGCCACCTGCGAAATAGGGCCTCAGCGAAGAGGCCTGCCAAGCTCGAAGCCTATTACCCACCGACGCAGAATGTTCCCATCGGCCTCCCCAAACAGGTGGAGAGCCTCTGCCCTGAATGCCGCAAATTGATCCCGGCAGAAATCCTTGAAAGAGATGGAAAGGTGATCATGGAAAAAACCTGCCCGGAGCATGGGTTTGTGCAGGACCTAATTTATTCGGACGCGGAGCTCTACAAAAAAGGCGAGCGATGGACTTATGAGGACGGCGACGGAATCCTAAATCCCCAGGTCACGGGAGCTAAAATTTGCCCGGACGATTGCGGCCTTTGCGACCTGCACGTCAGCCATGCAGCCCTGGCCAACGTCGATTTGACCAACCGCTGTAATTTGCGGTGTCCCATCTGTTTTGCCAATGCCAATGTCCAGGGGTATGTGTACGAGCCCACCTACGAGCAGGTGGTGGAAATGCTCACCACGCTGCGCAACATGAAACCCGTATTCCCACCGGCTGTGCAATTCTCCGGAGGAGAGCCCACCATCCATCCACAATTTTTGGATATCCTGAAAGCGGCCCGCTCCATGGGCTTCAGTCACATACAGATTGCTTCCAATGGCATCCGCATCGCCAAAGATTTTGAATTTGCCAGGAAATGCAGGGAAGCAGGGCTATACACGGTCTACTTGCAATTCGACGGCACGGGAGATGAGGTTTACCAGAAGACCCGGGGGTTGTCGGGCCTCTGGGAGTTGAAGGCCAAAGCCGTGGAGAATGCGAGAAAATCAGGCTTGCGGATTGTTCTGGTGCCGACCATCATCAAGACCATCAATGACGACCAGGTGGGAAATATCTTGCAATTTGCCATCGATAACTCGGACGTCATCAGCGGGATCAGCTACCAACCGGTAGCCTTCACGGGAAGGATCTCCACGGAAGATCGGCAGCGGCAGCGTTACACCCTCTCCGACCTGGCTCAGGACATCGAGCGGCAGACCGGCTATCTCAAGGCGAGAGAAGACTGGTATCCTCTCTCCGTGACTTCTCCCTTCTCCAAGCTGCTCAGTGCGATCTGGAAGTATGAAGTAGCGAAGATTACCTCCCATGCCGATTGCGGCATTGGCGGCTATATCTTCGTCAATTCCAAAACGAAAAGTGTTACCCCCATTACCAAGCTGATTGACATCGAAGGTTTCACCACGGAATTGAACAAGTTGGTCAAGCAAAAGATTTCTCACATTCGGGCTCTAACAGCTTTGAGTGCCCAACACCTGCTGAAGAAGTTCTTCCGGGAAGAGGAGGCCAAGGATGGAATGACTCCTGAAATCTGCCTCGAACTTTTCCAGGGGATAGTGGACAAGGAGGCCCAGAAGCGCATCGAACTCATCTACAACTGGAATATGTTACTCGTGGGGGGCATGCACTTCCAGGATTCTTACAACTATAACATAGACCGGGTGAAGCGCTGCTCCATCCACTACGCCGCACCCAACGGAAAGATCTACCCATTCTGCACCTATAACTCCGGGCCTGTTTTCCGAGAGAAGATCGAGCGCCAGTTCTCCATGCCCTTGGAAGAATGGCGTAGGCGACACCGCGAAATGGAAGAAGCCGATTATTTCTTTTACCGCCAGTGAATATTTAACGCCCACCACCTCACCTTCTGGAGCGAGTGATGAGAAGGAATTTCCAGAGGTATCCGATATGAAGCCTCCAGAGGGGTATACCCCTTTGGAGGCTTTCCTGATCCATCTTTCATAAATCCAAAATTGATGAGGCCCTCTGGAGTCTTTGGATTACAAACTCTCGCGGCGAAGCGAATTGTCATCTGATGTTGGGGCCGCAGTAACCTTTTGCAAAACGGCGGTGTAGTTGCCAAGGTCAGCTCATGTAGTTTCGCACCATAAGAATTTCTGAAATGAGACTGATGATCATGTTACCCAGGACGGGAACTGATATGTAGCTAAGTTCCTTATATTTGGCGCTTAAACCTCCAGCTTGTAAAGCACAGCCAATTTTGCTCAAGCTTCGGTGCTTCGTTGGGTAACTCTGATGAGCGGTGAAAAGGCCTTAGATGTAAGAAGCAGGATTTTATTCATTTACCCAAATGGTGAGGGGGTTTATGGAAGGCTGTCTTCTGTTCTCGAAAAATTTGAAATCATAAAAGAAAACAATCCATCCAAAGCAACTGAGTTTTTCTTGCACAATGATGTAGATCTCGTGCTCCTCGGCCATACCAAGTATTCCCCCTGCTTGGCGCTTCTTGACTTCTTTAAATCAGCTAAGCCTTCCATTCCTGTGATCATCATGACTGATTGCGGTTCTGAAAGACTTGCAGTGACGGTATTCCGGCACGGTGCGAGAGACTATTTCCGAAAACCCTTTATCGTGAAGGAGTTGAAGAAAAGTATCGAATCGGCTTTAAAGATGAGAGAAAACCAGGAGTTCAAAAATTCCAATTCCATTTGCCGAGCATTGCGGTATATCAATGAGAATTACACAAAACCTTTAAGGCTCTCCCAGGTCGCCATGGAGGCGGGCATGAGTCTATCCAATTTTGAAAGGACTTTTAAAAGAGAGATGGGGATCACATTTTCCAGGTTCGTAAATAAACTCCGCATTTCCAAAGCCACGAAAATGCTTAAAGGAAATAGCCTCTCCATGAGTGAAATAGCCTTTGATAGCGGTTTTACCAATCAATACCACTTTACAAGAATGTTTAAGAAAATCATGAACATCCCTCCAATAGTCTATAGAAAGTCATTGTAGGCCATTAATTGGCATAACGCTGGCCATGCCTTTAGCCTCATAAACCCCTTCCTCTTCCCAAAGCAAAGTAGTTTTCTATCCTGAACCCCAATTCCGGCCACCCAGATATTTTCGGACGGTCACTGTTTGCGCATTCCTCTGCCCCAACCATGTTTCCTTCCCAATAATCCTGCTGGTCTATTTGCGGAATGAAGAGCAAAAAAGGTCAAAAGATAAGCAAAATATGTCAAGAAATTTATTAAAGGTAGATATAGACTTAATTTTATTTTAGGCCTTTTTCCTTCGAATAAGAAGGCGTCCCGGAAAGTAATTGGCCTGGATTTGTTTCTTTATCTGGCTAAATGGTTTCTGTAAGTCTTTTTCCTTTTAAGCCAAGAATCGTGAACCGCTATAATCTTCTGGAGCCGATCAATGAGAACGAGTTTCCAGAAGTTGCCGTGTAATCCTCAAGGAAGCATTAGAAAGATGAAGAAAATTATTGCCACAGCAAT
>JACRCA010000021.1 GCA_016234425.1 Deltaproteobacteria bacterium
AAGACCGTAAGATGTGAGTGGTGAGTAGTGAGTGGTGAGTAGATAATAAAGATTTTTTCTCTGAACTCCCGACTCCGAACTCTGAACGGGCACGCCGCCGCGTGCCCCTACAGACGCTGAAATCTTATTTGTAGGGGGACATTTTGAAAATCTCTGTCGTAAAAAATATCTTGGAGGCGAATCAGCGCATTGCCGAAGAGAACCGCCGGAGGTTTTTCGAGAATCGGGTAATGGTCATTAACCTGATGAGCTCTCCGGGAGCTGGAAAAACTTCGCTCTTGGAGAGGACTATCCAGTCCTTGAAAAACGAGATTCGGGTGGGGGTGATCGAGGGAGACATCCAGTCCACCTATGATGCGGAGCGCATCGGCCAGACCGGTGTCCCAGTGGTTCAGATCAACACAGGTGGGGCCTGCCATCTGGACAGCAACATGGTCGAGGAAGCTTTGAGGAACCTGGATATTGAAAGATTAGACCTTCTGTTCATTGAGAACGTAGGCAACCTGGTCTGTCCCGCAGAATTCAACCTGGGAGAAGATTTCAAAACGATGATCTTGAGCGTTACTGAGGGAGATGACAAACCCTTAAAATACCCCCTCATGTTCCACGAGTCCAGCGTCCTCCTGATCAACAAAATTGACCTTCTTCCTTTCTGCGATTGCAACCCGGATTTGATTGAAGAAAGGGCCTTGAAGGTCAACCCCCGCCTGAAGATCTTTCGGGTTTCCTGCCGAACTGGAGAAGGCCTGGATCGGTGGGTCAACTGGCTGAGAAATCAGGTCAAAAAGCGGGAATGAAAAAAAGGCGGCGAGGAGTTAAATGGGAATTATTTCCTCTTAGGTGCAATTACCAAAACCGGGAGGCGACCTTAAGAAAATTCTAATTGAAATTTTATCTATGGCTGACTATACTTATGCCGGATTTCCCCCCAGTTTCTGCTCTTAGCCAAACAAAAAACAAGTCGCCCTTAGGGCTAAAAGAGGAGGGTTTTATGACCATCAAATTACTAATTTTGGGATTGACCTTGGCTTTCCTCACTACCGGCTGTCGGGCAGTGATCAAGCCACCGGAAGAACGCCCCGGGGTAATCTATCAAGTAACCGAGGGCGCTCAGATATCAAAGGTGAGCATGTATATGAAGGTTACGGAGGGGGTCCCCCGCTGCTGGGTGGATGTGACCGTAAAGAATCTGACCGATGCCAGCGCCAAATTCAAAGTAGTCGTTAAAGTCGACGACGAGCCAGGTATAGCCGTTACCTCGAAGAAGCCCATTGACCCCAAAAAAGAAGACACCATGTCAGTAATGACTCTGGGGAAAAGTTTACCCCGAACAGTTTCCTTGACTGTCCTAAAATAGATATCGAAGGGGGGGATTTTAATGAGAAAGTTACTGATCATTATCATGGCATTTTCCCTTGGGGTCCTGATGCTAATTGTTCCGGCAAAGCCCGCGGAGGCCCAAAAGAAAAAGTTCGTCTCCATTGCCACGGGGGGAACGGGAGGAACTTACTATATCGTTGGTGCGGGTTTGGCCAAGCTGTTTAACAAATACATCCCTGGCGTTGTGGCCTCTTCTGAGGCCACCGCCGCCTCGGTGGAGAATTGCAAGCTGGTTGGGGCGGGCAAAACTACCCTCGCCCTGGTTATGCCCGATGTGGGGTATTTCGCCCATTTGGGAAAAAGAGAATTCAAGGAGAAGTATGATAAGATTCGAGGCGTGGCCATCGGGGGGCACGGGATGGAATTTCACGTCATGGTCCGTGAGGAATCGCCCATAAAGACGATCGAAGACTTTCGGGGTAAAAGGATCGGCGTGGGGGCTCCGGGTAGCGGGAATGAGGTCTGCGCCAAGAACAGTTTTGAAGCTCTCGGCTTGACCTACAGGGATTTCAAACCCGAATGGCTTTCTTTCACCGAGGTGGCCACCGGCCTGAAAGATGGTACCATCGATATCGGCACCATTTTAGTGGGCTCTCCGGGCTCGGCTATTATGGACATTACCAGAACCCACCGCATCCGATTTTTGGAGCTGGATGTAGATCGAGTCATTAAGGCCCATCCCTATTGGTACAAATCGACCATTAAAAAAGGGACTTACCGCGGGATAGACCGGGATATCCCCGCCGTGGGGATCGGGACAATCGTGATCACCCATCATGACGTAGAGGAGGACCTCATTTATAAGATCACCAAAACGGTCCTCGAGCACACCAGCGAGCTGGCCGAAGTCCATCCCTCTGGTAAGGAATACACTACTCAATTTGCCACGCGTGGGATTATGATACCCATCCATCCCGGCTCTTTGCGTTACCTCAAGGAGAAGGGTATTCCCGTAAAATGATCGAGCTTGGAAGGGGAGGAAACGTTTTTTGGCTCCTGAACAAGTGGATCAGGACATAGATAAAAGGCTCGAGGAGGTCAAAGGGCTGGAGGCGGAGGGCCGCCGCCGAACATTCTCGGGGGCGATGGCGGCGGTGGTGACCGCCATAGCAGTGGCCTTTGCCTTGTTCCACATCTGGCGGGCTTACGTTGGACCGATGGGAGCCCTGCAACAGAGAAGCATCCATCTTACTTTTGCCCTGGTTCTGACCTTCCTTGTCCAGCCTTTCCTCAAAGGAATGGAGAGACAGAAGTTACCCTGGTGGGACCTAATCCTGGTTGGTCTGGGCATCTTCGTCGGGGGGTACCTTCTTTTGGAGTACCAAGAATTGACCTTCCGCATTGGCACTCCCCACCCCATGGACCTGGCCCTGGGAGTAATTTGCGTTTTCCTTGTCCTGGAAGCTACGCGGCGCCTGATCGGCTGGCCCCTGCCCATTATCGCTTTCGTTTTCCTCCTCTACGCCTATTTCGGCGAGTACGCCCCGGGATTTTTGGCCCACAGGGGCTATGACTTCCACCGCATTATCAGTCACATGTACTTGACCACGGAGGGCATTTTTGGCCTTCCCCTGGGAGTGTCGGCCACCTTCGTCATTCTCTTCATCATCATGGGGGCCTTCCTCCAGGAGTCAGGGGCTGGGCAGTTTTTCTTCGAATTCGCCTATGCCCTGTTAGGCCGGACGCGGGGGGGGCCGGCCAAGATGTCCGTAGTCTCCAGTGGGCTCTTCGGGACCATTTCGGGAAGCGCAGTGGCCAACGTGGTTGTGGACGGCTGGATTACTATCCCCATGATGAAAAGGATCGGCTACCGACCCCACGTGGCTGCGGCTGTGGAGGCCACAGCCTCCGCAGGCGGGCAACTCATGCCCCCGGTCATGGGGGCAGCCGCTTTCATCATTGCTGAGATCTTGGGCATCGGATACATCCAGGTCTGCATCGCCGCGGCCCTTCCAGCCATTCTCTATTATGCAACTCTATTCTGTATGGTAGACTTAGAAGCGGCCAAAATGGGGCTCAAAGGATTGCCTACCTCCGAGTTGCCCAACTTTCGGAAAGTATTCTTGATGGGATGGCACTTGCTCGTCCCTTTGTTTGTCCTTATTTTCTTCCTTGTGGTCCTCGATTGGTCCCCGATGAAATCCGCCCTCTGGGCCATCATCCTCACTCCCATCATCAGTTTCCTGCGTATTTCTTCCCGCATGGACTTTCGAAAAATCACCCGAGCTTTGGAGCAAGGGGCCTTAGGAGTCTTAGAGGTAGCCTTAGCTTGTGCTTGTGCGGG
>JACRCA010000200.1 GCA_016234425.1 Deltaproteobacteria bacterium
GGGTCTGGAAGGGCATATCCTACGTGCCGAGATAAAAAAAGCTCGAGCCCTTATGGATAAGCCTTTCGGGATTAACATTCCGATCTATCGTCCCAACGCCTTCGAGGCATTGGAGATCGCCATTGAGGAGGGAGTGAAGACCATCACCAGCTCAGCCGGTGACCCGGGAAAGATAATCCAGAGGGTCAAGCAGGCAGGGATGAAGATCCTCCATGTAGTGGCCAGTGTGGACATGGCCAAGAAGGCTGAGTCGGCGGGCGTGGATGGGGTCATTGCTGTCGGCACCGAAGGGGGAGGGCATGTAGGTCGAGATGAAATTTCCACCCTCGTGCTCATTCCCCAGGTCGTAGATGCGATCAGAATTCCTGTGGTAGCCGCAGGCGGGATTGGGGACGGGCGCGGATTAGTGGCGGCCTTCGCTCTGGGTGCCGAAGGAATCCAGATGGGAACAAGGTTTTTGGCGACTGAGGAATGCCTTATTCCGGCAAGCTATAAGCGGGCGATCCTGGAAGCCAATGATCACAGCACTATGATTGCAGCACGGAAGGGTTTTCCCATCCGGGTTTTAAAGAACAAAGCCGCCTTAACTCTGCGGGCCATGGATGACCGGGGAGCTAACCAGGAGGAGATAAATGCATATGTAGATGAGCTTTCCAGAGGGGCGGGGGATGACTCCGAGAATAGGCTCTTGACAGCGGGGCAAGTCTCCGGAATGATCCGAAGCATCGTCCGCATCGAGGAGCTCATTCGCAATATGGTGACTGAAGCCAAGGCCGTAGCCACCAGCCTCGGGAAGATTTTTTAGCCACAGAGCGCACAAAGGGCACAGAGGTAAAAATCATTGCAAGATCTTAAAAGTTCTAAATCCGAACCACGAAACCCGAAACAAGCACAAATGATCAAAATACAAATTTTCCAAAAAAATTGAATTTTGAAATTTGGATTTTGGATTTGCTTAGGATTTCGGTATTCGAATTTAGGATTTAGTTCTATTTTCTCTGCGTTCTCTGTGATCTCTGTGGCGATGGAACATTTGATAAGAATAAGGAGGATCGTGATGAACTGGGAGTTCGTACTATTTCACAAAGAAAACGGGATCGGCACCATCACCCTGAACCGCCCCGATTCCCTGAATGCCCTGGCGGGCGGCATGAGGCAAGAAATCTTAGCTGCGTTAGAAGCGGGTGTAACAGATAGGGAAGTGAGGGTCATCGTGATCACGGGGGCTGGCAAAGCCTTCTGCGCAGGAGGTGACGTAAAAGAGTTCGTCTCCGGCGAAACGAGAGCCGAAGCCAACTTACCCATGGATCAACGTCCTACCCGGGATAAAATTGTCCTGCTCATTCAGGCCACAGGCAAGCCAGTCATCGCTTCGGTCAATGGCGTGGCTGCGGGAGGAGGCTGCAATCTTGCGCTGGCCTGCGACATGCGGATTGCCAGCGAGCGGGCGCGATTTGGAGAAGTATTTGTGCGCCGCGGCCTACATCCAGACTGGGGAGGCATTTGGTTTTTGCCGAGGCTGGTGGGCTATGCCAAGGCTGCGGAGTTGATTTTTTCCGGGGAAGTCATAGATGCCCAGGAAGCCTTGCGCATTGGCCTGGTCAATAAAGTCGTCCCTCATGAAGAATTACCCATGGCCACAAAAGAATTCGCCATGAAGTTCATGAAGAGTGCGCCTATTCCCCTTGCTCTGGCCAAGAAGGCTCTGCAGAATCATTCCCGCATCGATCTGGCCCAGGCTCTGGACCACGAACGATTTGCCCAGGCCATTTGCTGGAATACGGAAGATCGGGTGGAAGGAATGAAATCGTTTGTGGAAAAACGCGAGCCTGTATTCAAGGGACAATAAAGAATCTGGTATTTTTCGAACCCCTACCTACTGGGGAAATGCCAATTTTTTAATGGCAGAGCCTAATTAGCTGGCGAAGATCCTTCACTGCATCCAGGTTCCAGAGTGTTTTCACGAGAGAGTCGATTCTCTTCTTTGGCAGCACCGAAGCGGCCAGGGAGCGGAATTTATTTTCCAGCTCTTCATCCGTGGGGGGATTTTGCGGGTCCCCCTTCGGGCGGTTCACAAAAGCCGAATATTTTTGCCCATCCTTAGTTATGATCGTCACATTGGCTTCCGTATCTTTAAGTTCGGGAGCAATAGTCGCCTTCACTTTCTTTCGCAAAGCCACCATTGTCGGGTCAAGAACACGTTTATCTGTAAACAGATTTTCCCCGGCTGCCCCCTCGGCCAGTGCCAAGGCTGCGCAGTAATAGATGCTGAATTTCCCAGCCAGGGCGGTCTTCGGCTCTTCCTGCCCAGCCGAATCTAAACAAAACTTGGCCACTTGACATTGAATCTCTTCTACGTCTTCAGGTTTGAGATTATATTTCTCCCTCAGCTCAATGATGGCGTCGATGGTTGGATGGGTGAGCAGACAGGCCGCATGGGGTTTAAAGGTGTTGTTAAGCACTTCGTACTTGAGGCCCAGATTCTCGACCATTGGTTCAAGTTTCGAATCCTCGCCCAGGGCTTCCACATATCCCTTCTTTCCCTCAAGGATATTGGGGGCGCAGGTGAAGCCCCGCTTCGCCAAGACAGCTGAAAGAACCCCATCAAAAGCGGATTTTCCGGGATGGAAAGGTTTGGTCATGGTGCCAAAGACCAGGCGCAAACCCGAAGCCTGGGTGCCGGCCAGGCCCATGGCCTGAACCATCTGTTCAAGGGAAAGACCGAGGAGCTTTCCCGCAGCTACGGCAGCGCCGAACCGGCCGAAGGTGGAGGTAGCGTGCCAGCCGCGCTCATAGTGTTTATAACCCATGCCCATGCCAATCCGCGTTTCCACCTCATACCCGAGAATAAAAGCCTCCAAGGCTGCTTTGCCGGAAAGCCGCTTCCACTCGGCCATCGCCAGGACCGCAGGAATCACAGGTGCACTCGGATGCCCCAGGGAACCTGTATGGGTATCATCGAAATCTAAGGCGTGGGCCATTGCTCCGTTAATCAAGGCCGCATTCAGGATGCTGGTCTTCAGGCCATGACCCAGGACCGTCGCCTGGGGTTTGCCACCAAAATCCTTGACCATTTTCACTAAGATGCGGCTCAAAGGCTGTCGCGAACCGCCGAGGGCGACGCCCAGAAGGTCAAGGAAACAGCGCTTGCCCTGGTGAACAACCTCCTTGGGAAAAGACGGGTAGGAAGTTTCCAATACAAAACGAGCCAACCTTTCAGTTACTCCCATGATCTCCCTCCTTTTTTGAGCCCTCGTATTGTCAAAAACTAACCACAGAGGCCTCAGAGAAATTATTAATTTTTCAGAACCCCGCAAGCTTACTCCTGATAAAGTCCGCAATGATTTTGATGGAAGTTCCTGGAATGAAAACCTCGGCCACTCCCACCGCTTTCAATCTTTCAATGTCAGCCTGGGAGATAATCCCACCTACAATGACCATCTTATCTGCGGCTCCTTTTTCTTTTAAATTTTGGATAACCCTTTGCGTTAAGCTCAAATGGGCACCGGAGAGGATGGACAAGCCAATTACATCTACGTCCTCTTGGATGGCAGCGTTCACAATCATCTCGGGCGTCTGGCGCAGGCCTGTGTAAACTACCTCAAAGCCGGCGTCCCTAAGACCATAGGCTACCACCTTTGCTCCTCGATCGTGCCCGTCCAAACCAGGTTTGGCCACCAGCACCCTGATCTTCTTTTCCTGATTCATAAATTTAACCTCCGTTTCGCTTCGGGGCAAATTACACCCCCACCCTCTCCCTCCGCCATTGGAGACTGTGTCGCAATACTTATTTGTCATTGCGAGCGACCGAAAGGAGCGTGGCAATCTCTATATTTTCAACGCCCTGTGAGATTGCTTCGGTCGTTTCACTCCCTCGCAATGACGTTGCGACACAGTCTCTTGAGGGGGAGGGGAAAAAGTTAAGGTCAGATCGCTACTGGGCGATATTCTCCAAAAACCTCCCGCAAGGCGTCGCACATTTCCTGCAGGGTGACACAGGCCTTGGCGCACTCGATAAAATGAGGGATTAGATTCACCTCTTCTTTCCGGGCAGCTTCCGCGAGTCCTTTTAGCAGACGGCTTACTTCTCTATTGTCCCGGCCGCTCTTTACCTCCTGGAGATTGGCGATTTGTCTTCGCTCAGCCTCTTCCCGGCGGTTGGGATCGTAGGGATGGGCGACCAGACGCGTGGTAGTTACTTCAAGTTCACTCTCTCCCAAAAAACAATTCACGCCGACGATCAATTCCTTCCCTTCTTCGAGTTTTTTCTGCCGCTCGTAAGCACTCCGGGCCACCTCGCGCTGCATATATCCGCTTTCGATGGCCGCTACAGCTCCCCCCATAGACTGGATCTTATCAAATTCCGCCCAGGCTGCATTCTCTATCTCGTCGGTCAGGGATTCCACATAATATGAACCAGCCAGGGGATCCATTACATCCACCAGCCGAGCTTCATGCTGTAGAATGCGAGCCGCATCCTCACTGAGCTGAATCGCCTCCAGGCTCCAGCCCAATCCCATAGGCTCATCGTAGGGGGGATAGCAATTGGGCGCACCGCCAGCCAGTGCTGCGGCCACGCCACCGACAACCGAACGAACAAGGTTATTCAAAGGTCTTTGCACCGAACAGTTGAAGTTTCCTGGATAAACCGTGATGGGGATGCGCAGGGTCATAGATCTTTCGTTCTTGGCTCCGAACTTTTCCTTTAAGAGCCTGGCCCACATTCTGCGAGCCGCACGATGGAAGGCTATCTCCTTGAAAAACTCCATGCTCCCGCCAAAGGCATTGAAACTGAAGCGCGGGGCAAAAGTATCTACCGCAAGCCCCGCATTCACCCCCTCCTGCAAGAATGCCGCTCCGATAGCCAAGCAGAATGCCAGATCCTGTTCCCGCGTAGCCCCGGCTACGCGGATGTGATAGCCACCA
>JACRCA010000201.1 GCA_016234425.1 Deltaproteobacteria bacterium
GGGTAGAATCAATACAACCCTGCACAGCTTCACTTTCCAGTTTTGCATTCTTGTCGTCACCCATGTCTATTTACAATAGAGGGCAAATGGGGCCTGATCCTTGACAAAAAATTTTGGCCTATTTAGACTGAAAAAAATAGTGAGTGATGGAGAAGACTTTTTAAAATTAGATTCAGAATCAAATTAGGTTTGTATAAATGAGGAGGTATCCGTGACTAATTATAAAGTAGCGGGATATGTGGGGAAGATGTTAAGGGTGGACCTTTCCAAGAGAAGGATATGGGAAGAGGAACTGGATGAAAGGATGTTAAAAAAGTGGGTTGGTGGCGTGGGACTTGGGGCCAAATATCTTTATGATGAGGTCTCCCCAGGAGTGAAATGGTCGGACCCGCAGAATCGTCTCATATGGACTACAGGTCCTCTGGCGGGAAGCGGGGTCTCCGGAGCAGCTACCTTCAATGTGGCAACCAAAGGGCCCATGACCAATTTGGCTGGGGCCTCCCAGGCCAATGGTTTCTTTGGGGCTTATCTTAAATTTTCTGGTTATGACGGGATCATCTTTGAAGGGGCGGCAGAAAATCTGGTCTATCTCTGGATCAAGGATGGGAAAGCGGAGATTCGGGATGCCCGCCATCTGGCTGGAAAAGATGTCTGGGAAGCAGAAGATCAATTAAGGAAGGATTTGGGCGTTAAGGAGCGAGATGTGAGCATATTCGCTATCGGGCCTGCGGGTGAGAATAAGGTTTTTCATGCCACTATCGTGGGAGATCGAGGTCACGTGGCCGCCCATAACGGGGTGGGAGCTGTCATGGGGGCAAAGAATCTCAAAGCAGTCGTAGCCTACAGCGGAAAAAGAAGTTTCGATGTTCATGACCCTAATGCCTTAAGGGAGAAAAACAATGCCTTATTTGAGTTTGCCAAAACATTCGGAACAATCTACCAATGGGGAACGGGAGGAGGGTTCTCAGGCCTTTACGGGTGGGGCGCATTACCGGTAAAAAATTACACCACCAATATCTTTCCCGAGCATGAGAAAATGAACGGCCAGTATATGCGCACCCATTTTCAAATTAGGCCTGTGCCATGTTACCAATGCCGGGTGGCCCACGTCAAAGAAGTTACCGTCACCGACGGGCCCTATACGGGATTTGTGGGAGAAGAGCCGGAGTATGAACAGTTGGCCGCCTGGGGCCCCCAGATCGGCAATACAGACCTGGGGGCTGTGGTCATGTTGACCAAGGAAGTCGATAAGCTGGGAATGGACTGCAACGAAGCATCCTGGGCTATCGGGTGGGCCATGGAATGTTTTGAAAAAGGGATTTTTACAAAGAAAGAAACCGATGGCCTCGACTTGGCCTGGGGAAATGTGGAGGCAATCAAGGAACTATTGAATCGAATTGCCAGGAGAAAGGGTTATCTGGGTAATCTCTTAGCGGATGGAGTGATGAGGGCTTCGAAAAAAATCGGTGGCCAGGCGGCCGATTGGGCTGTCTACGGACAAAAAGGGACTGCTCCCCGAAGTCACGACCACCGGGGGATGACCAGGTGGTATGAGCTCCTCGATTCGTGCGTAACGAACACGAGCACAATCGAATCCACCTGGGGAGGGATTCACCCCAAGCTGGTGGATATGCCCGAACCCACTGATCATTTCTCCCATGAACAGGTATCTTCATTCAACGCCAATTATAACGGTATCCGGGTATTTGATGACTGTCTGGGAACCTGCCGCCTCGCTCATCCTCATCCCAAGCTGGTCCTGGAGTGCTTTAACACCATCACCGGATGGAACTGGACGCTTCAGGATGCCTTCACGGCAGGGAGGCGAATCGTAAATCTCCTCCGGGTTTTCAATTTTCGGCACGGAATGAAGATCGAGGACGAAAGGCCCTCCAAGAGGTATGGATCAACCCCAGTTGACGGCCCTGCGCAAGGGAAGAATATCCTGGAGAAATGGCCGATGATGGTGGAGAACTATTATCGGCTGATGGGCTGGGACCCGAAAACGGGTAAACCCCTTCCAGAAACTCTTGAGAAATTGGGTCTGAAAGAGTTGATCAAAGATCTATAATTCAAGAAATTCTAAATTCGAAACACGAAATTCGAAACAATTTGTAATGCTCAAAATCCAGGTGGTGCCCCGTTAATAGTTGATAAATAGATAGTTCGGAAAAATTGCCTTTCAAGTCATTGCGAGGAGTCCGCCTCAGGCGGACAACGTGGCAATCTAATTAATTTTCAATGAGAAAGAGATTGCTTCATCCCGCCAGGACGGGATTCGCAATGACAGTGGCAGTTATCTCAACGATTAGGGGGTCACCACCAAAATCCAAATGTCATAAATAAAGGAGTTTAAGATTTTGAGATTTGGATTTGTTTAGGATTTCGATATTCGAATTTCGGATTTATTTTTTTTGAGGCTATGCGTATTCTAATTGAATTGTGGATGTGGCTGGGGGAGGAGCTTGGTCAGGACTTTCAATCCCCTACTTCGATGCGCTCTGCCAGGGAAATGGATGTAGAAGAGGGGACGACGGTCATCCAGCTCTTTGACCGTCTCGCCGCCCGCTATCCTCCCATCGGAGAGAAGATATTCAACCGCGGGAAGAAAAGCTTCTATCCGAACCTGAGTGTAATCGGGACCCGGAATGGTCAGGTGATCAGCCCTTTCAACATCGAAAATACCATCCTAAAAGATGGAGATAAAATAACCGTCCTTCCCCTTTATGCTGGAGGGTAAAAGAGAACATATGAAACCACAGAGTTCGCAGAGGGAATGGAATTTTTTAAGATACTGAAAACAGATAAATTCTCTGTAATACTAACGTGCAAAATCTTGAAATTTTGTTAAGAAAGTTTAATTGGGAAACTAGCTTTGAAATCCCCCCCAACCCCCCTTTGCAAAGGGGGGCAGGGGGGATTTGAAATTTTTCTGCCGGTGAATGATAAAATGACAAAGGAGGAATTTGCCATACAAGAGATAGATAAACGCCCAAAGGTAGCCATCGTCATGGGAGATGCCACTGGCATCGGGCCTGAGATTGTCGTCAAGTCCTTAGCTAAAGAAGAAACCCACCGACTGTGCCGACCCGTGATCATCGGCGACGCCCGCGTGATAGCTGAAGCGCTTCGCTTCACTAAGGCAACCCTTAGAATTATTCCCTTGAAAAATTGGGAAGATATTTCCGGAAAGGCCGGCCAGCTGGAGATGTTCGACCTGGCCAACCTCGACCCAGCAGAATACCGTATGGGTGAGGTAAGTGCCCGCACCGGGCAGGCCAGCCTGCAGTACCTGAAGTTTGCCGTCGACCAGACCATGATTGGTCGGGCTGAGGCCATTGTTTTCGCCCCGCTAAACAAGCAAGCCATGAGCCTCGGAGGCTCGCCCTTTAAAGATGAGCTTACGCTTTTTAACAGCTGGCTCAAAGCTGAGTTGGTGGGAGAGATTAATGTTATGGAACCCCTTTGGACTTCTCGAGTCACCTCCCATATTGGTTTCCGGGAAATCTGCCACCAACTAACCCCTGAGCGAGTCTACCGGGCAATTATCTTGCTGGGAAAAACAATGCAACGGGCAGGCCTTGAAAAGCCTCGTATTGGAGTTGCAGCTTTGAACCCACACGGTGGAGAGGGAGGACTCTTCGGGCTGGAAGAAGAGACCATTATCAAACCGGCTGTAGAAAGGGCCAAGCTAAAAGGGATCGATGCTCGCGGTCCTTTTCCCGCGGATACCCTCTTTGTCAGGGCCCGCAGGGGTGAGTTTGCTGGCCTTGTGACCATGTACCATGATCAAGGGCAGATCGCCACGAAGCTTTTGGGTTTCGATCGAGGGGTAACGGTCGCCGGCGGCCTTCCCTTGATCATCACGACGCCCGCTCACGGAACAGCCCATGATATAGCTGGAAAAGGGATTGCAGATATAGGGGCGTTTCAGGCTGCTTTGCGCCTGGCCGTGCGCATGGCCCATCCCTCTAAGAAAGGCTAATTGGTTTTTAGCCGCGCATGGGTAGTTTCAAATTCGAAGCACGAAATCCGAAACCCGAAACAAAGTCTAATGACCAAAACACCTAACTTTAGAATAGAGCCAATTTTTGACTTACCTAAAAAACATCTCCCCTCGCCTGGCGGGAGGGGATTCACCCTGTGGAGTATGAAAGATTACTCCACAGGGCAAGCCCTCCCCCATCAAAGGGGGAGGGAAACGACTTGAATCTTTCCTGCCTAGGCGGGATTCTGGGGTGATAAAGCCTTCCTGAATAATTTTTTTCGTATTTTGAGATTCCAATTTCGAATTTTCAATAGCTAGGGGGTTCTCATGAAA
>JACRCA010000202.1 GCA_016234425.1 Deltaproteobacteria bacterium
GGAATCGCTCTGGCCCTGGGGCCCGGGTCTTTTACCGGCCTGCGCATTGGGGCATCTACCGTAAAGGGCTTGGCCTATGCCCTGCAGGTTCCCGTGGTCGGGGTTCCCACTCTGGATGCCCTGGCTCATAACGTCCGGTTCGCTTCTTCGCTGATCTGCCCCGTGCTGGACGCCCGAAAAAAAGAAGTATACGCTGCCCTCTTCCGCGGCAATGGAGAGGGGCGAGTGGATAAAATCAGTGATGACTGGGTTGTGGCTCCGGAAGATCTTTGCTCGCGGATTGTTGAGAAAACGATTTTCCTAGGAAATGGAATAGAGGTCTACGGGAAGGTCTTGAGGGAAAAGCTCGGCCCCCATGCCCTTTTTGCGCCACCGGAGCTTTCTCTCCCCCGGGCAGTAAACGTAGCCCGACTCAGCCTCCCTAAATTTAAGAAGGGGCTGACCCTGGATATTTTTTCCTTCACTCCTACTTATATCCGCCGCTCAGAGGCAGAGATTCAACATGAGGCCAAGAAACATGGATAAGCTTTACAGAATTAGACCCCCGTCGATCTCAGCTTTCTCCTCTTCCCGCAGCCTCTGGAGCAATCAATTCTCGACGGACTTTCCGCCGCCGATCTTTGGGTAGAGATAGAGTAACCGTGGTCCCTTTGCGTAACTGGCTTTCCACCCGGATTTTCCCCTTATGCTCTTTCATCACCCTGCGGGCGTAGGTTAATCCCAACCCGACTCGATTGGGCCGAGTGGAAAAAAAGGGCTCGAAGATCAGACTCAAATCTTTTGTAGGAATCCCTTGCCCTTGGTCGGCAATCGCAACCTCCACTTTCTCCCCGTCATCTGAAAGGGATATGGTCACCGGTTTCCTCCTCTTCTGGCGGGCCAGGGCTACAGCCTCCAGGCTGTTTTCCAAGATGCGGGAAAGAGCCTTGATCAACAACCCTCGGTCGACGAAAAGGTGTCCATCCCCCTTTAAACCTTCGGTGTCCAAACGAAACGAGACCCCCTCCTCCATGGCCCCTTTGGAAAAATTGTGCAGCGCCTCATCCACTACATCCTTGATCTTTTCTTTCCGCAAGACCGGCCGGAGGATCTGCACATATTCTTCCACCTGTTGAAGAACCGTCTCCAACCTGACTATCTCCCGCAGAATCTGCCGCACATGGGATCGGCTTTTGGAGGAGGAGGGAAGCCCCTTCCAGAGGCGGTTGGCATATCCTCCAATCGAGGCCACCGGATTGCGAAACTGATGAGCGATTCCCTCGGCCATTCTTCCCAGGCTGGCCCAACGCTCCATTTCCAGTTTCTCCCGCTCCAGGCTCTTCAACCGCTGGATCTCTTGAAGGGCAAAGGTTAAAAACACCTCTTCCCCTTCTTTGATGGAGGCGGTGAATAAATGGACAAAGATTTTCTTCCCGTCTTTCTGTTTTAAAAGGGCCTCCCCATCAAAACCGTTTTTGCAAAGGCTAAGGTAAAGGATGTTGGGGAGAAAGTAGACCTGATCCTCCTCGAAGAAAAGAATCCTCATCCGCTGCCCTTCCAGCTCTTCCCGCTTATAACCAAAAAAAGATTCTGCCTGCCGGTTGGCATAGAGAATCTTGGAGTGGGCGTCGGTAAGGAAGAAGGCTGCCTGGATAGAATCAAAGAGGCTCTGGCTGGCTTTAAGAATCTCGCTCATGATTGTTCTCCTTGCCCTAATTGATGAAAAGCTACCCACCCGTCTAACATGAGCCAGGATATATCGCCGCTATTTTATTCTACCTCCGGAAAATGTCAAGAAAATTGCGGCCCGGGCAGCAATTTTGGGAAAAATAACCTTTTCTATCCCCTTTATCGGCGGCCAATGGCTTGACTTGAATCATTTGGATAGCTTAAAATTATTCCGAAAAGATTTAAGTCCGGATGGAAAAAATGCGAGTAACAAAGAAGTATCTTTTGTGGCTCATGGTTTTTATTCCTTTATGGCTCGCCCAAAACCACGCTTTCGGAGGGGGAAAAATGGAAATTCTATCTTCAGCGTTTAAAGACGGGGAAAAGATTCCCATCCCGTATGTCATGGTCGCGGCTGGCGGGAAAAATCTCTCCATCCCACTCACCTGGAAAAATGTTCCATCGGGGACCAAATCCTTCGCCCTCTCCATTGTTGATCCTCATCCAGTAGCTCAAAACTGGGTTCACTGGTTTATGATCAATATTCCAGCCAATGTATCTTCTCTGGAAGAAGGGGCGTCCAAGAAAAAAATGCCCGCCGGAGCTGTGGAACTAAAAAATTCTTTTGGAGAGATCGGATATGGAGGCCCCCAACCTCCCAAGGGCTCAGGAGAACATCCCTACGTGATCACTCTCTATGCCTTGAAGGTGGAAAAGCTTGATCTGGGGGTCAACACTTCCCTGGCGGCTTTTAAAAAAGCGTTAGAAGGAAGGGTAATTCAGTCGGCCTCGGTAACTGGCAAGTACGAACGGTAGGTGGGATTGCTGCCCCTTTTTGTGCTGGCACATTTTGGGCACCATCTGCTGACCGCCCTCCCCATACCCTTGTTGCCGATGGTTCGCAGCGACTTTGCCCTGGATTATACCCGCTCTGGATGGGTGATTTCGGCCTTTACCCTTTCCTACGGAATTGGCCAGCTGCCAGCAGGATGGCTGGCTGACCGCATCGGGCCCCGCATCATGATCACCATAGGCATCTGCGGAGTAGCCCTGGCAGGATTTCTCGTCGGCCTTTCCCAAACCTTTGTAATGATGACCTTCTTGCTGGCCTTGATGGGTTTTCTGGGCGGGGGCTATCATCCAGCTGCCCCGCCAATGATCTCAACACTGGTTGAATTAAAGAACCAGGGCCGGGCCCTGGGTCTCCATGCAATTGGCGGCGGGGCCAGCTTCTTTCTGGCTCCGCTCATCGCTGCTGCCATTGCCGCATCCTGGGGCTGGCGAGGCTCCTTCATCGGGCTCGCTATTCCCACGATTGCCTTCGGAATCTTCTTTTATATGATCCTTGGAAGATGGGGGGCCGTAAAGCCACCCGAACAGAGAAAAAAGAAAAGTTCTTATGCCAGCTCGCCCACCCCACGCCGTTTCCATCGCCTGGTATCTTTCATTATCCTGAGCAACATCACCGGCGCCGTGATTTTTGCCACCACCTCATTCATCCCTCTGTTTTTAGTTGATCACTTCGGCTTCAGTAAGGAAACGGCCGGGGCCTTTTTTGCTTTCATCTATTCTGCTGGACTTTGGATGAGCCCCTTGGGCGGGTACTTATCTGACCGCTGGGGAAGAGTGCCAGCGATTCTGACAGTTTGCTTCTTGGCCGGTCCAGTCATTTTCTTACTCAACCTGGTTTCTTCTGGATGGGGGATCGGCCTCCTGCTCATTGTGATCGGAATGATCATCTATGTTCGCATGCCTGTCTCCGAGGCCTACATTATCGAGCAGACGCCAGAGGGGAACCGCTCGACCGTTCTGGGCATCTACTTCTTCGGCACCATGGAAGGTGGCGGTTTACTTACCCCGGTCATGGGATATCTCATCGACCGCCTTGGCTTCTACCTCAGCTTTACCATCGCCGGCGCCACTCTCCTGGTAGTAACCTTTATCTTTTCCATCATTTTATTGCGCCGCAATTGAACTCTTCCATTTCTCCTCGATCGATCCCCTACCAAATCATTACTTCCATTCCACTCGAGAGAGTCGCTGATTGTCCGCCTCATCCTGCAGGCTGGGAGCGGGAGCAGACGGAGGCAGGGTTTTATCCCTGATTGATCGAGGAAGAAGGGAAATGTGCCCGCGAAAGCTTACGGATTAGATGTATTCAATGGTGGCCGGAGGCTTAGGGGTGAGGTCATAAAGGCAGCGATTCACGCCCCGGATCGAGGTGATGCGTTCACAGATCCGGTGAAGCTTTTCCCAAGGGAGATCGACGGCCGTGGCAGTTCTCGCATCCACGCTGTGAATACACCGAATGACGATGATCTGGCCAAAGTCCCGCCTGCCTTCCACGACTCCAGTGGCTCTA
>JACRCA010000198.1 GCA_016234425.1 Deltaproteobacteria bacterium
AATGGCTTCCGGAAGCTATGGCAGGGCCGACCACAGTTTCAGCCCTGATTCATGCAGCCACCATGGTTAAAAGTGGGGTATATTTAATTGCCAGGTTCGTCCCAATTTTCTACAATGGCTACTGGGTAGCCGGGTGCAGCGAGGCTTCTTCCTTCTTCTTTTTAGTAGCAGGGATAGGGGCAATTACAGCATTTGTGGCCGCCACCCAAGGTATGGTCGCCCTGGAGTTGAAAAAGGTGCTGGCCTATTCTACGGTTAGTCAGATAGGTTACATGTGGCTTGGATTAGGAGTTGCTGGATTCAGTGCTTCCATTTTAGTAGAAGGCGTTACCTCAGGAATATTTCACCTAATAAGTCATGCTCTGGTTAAGGCCTGTCTCTTCCTTTGTGCGGGCTCGGTACTTCACGCGGCCCACTCGATCTATATGCAAGATATGGGTGCTCTCAAAAAGTCCCTTCCGTATACCTGGATTTTCATGGTCGTGGCAGCTCTATCTTTGATCGGATTCCCTCCGTTGCCCGGTTTTTGGAGTAAAGACGCCGTTCTTATGTCATGTCTAAAGGCCAATCGCCCACTATTTCTCTTAGCTTTAATTCCCGTAACCATAACCTCATTCTATACCATACGTTTTATAGGAATGGTTTTTCATGGACGGGAGAGCGAAAATGTGCAGAATTTAAAGCAAAAGGGGGTCCCTGTGGGGGAAGGCTACCGTACAATGTGGGGTTCATGCGGTGTCTTAGCGGTAATGATTATTCTAATTGGTATATTCGGGCCGCGCGTGGAGCAATTACTGGAAAAGGGGTTCCAATATAACCTGGTAGGGCAATTACGCCTGCCAGTTCCTGATGTAGGGCATTCAAATCATTACATAGTCCCTGTTTTTTCGGTAATTTTCGTACTGATGGGCGCTGTGCCCGCCTATTTCCTTTACATATCGCGAAGACTAGTCCCTGAGGAAATAATGGAGCAGTATCCAACCCTAAAGGTGTTTCATCGGTTCTTTTGGAATCGGTGGCGCATAGAAGATTTTTATAATAGGTTTTGGGTAGACGGATCGATAAAGCTAAGTACCATCGTGGCCCAGTATATCGATGATTCGTTAGATAACGCCTACCACAAGAAATTTGTAAATGCAGTTACTAAGTTTGGTACTTTCGTAGCCAGGTTTATTGAGAACCCCTTAGATCGGTTTTATCATATGGAACTTCCTAATCTTGTCAAGACAAGAGTTTATAACGTGATAAAGCATTTTCAGACTGAGGCTGAGGAGTTGATATATAATGTAGGATATATTCTCATATTTTTTTTAATATTTTGTTTCATTTACTTCATCGCCAAATTGTAGGCTAACATAATCCAGGAAACGACGTAAAGGATGGTAAAATGATGTCTTATATTCTTCTCCTATCAATAGTAGTGCCAACTGTGGCGTCCCTACTCATATTTTTGACCAGATATCAAGCAGGTAGGAGGGCAGGCTGGATAGCAGGTTGTAGCCTTTTATTCACGAGTGCTCTTCTGCTCATAGCGGGAATAAAAGTTTATCAGGGAGAGATCATCACTGAGCAATACCCCTTTGTTGGGCCGAATATAAGTTTTGACCTTCTCGGCGATGGTTTGAGTATCGCCTGTGGATTAATAATAAACCTGCTCTGTGCTGCTCTGGCATTTTACTCGATACACTATGTCGAACACAGAATAGAGGTGATATATGGCGAGGTGGATGAGAAAACGTGGCTTAGTTATTACGCAGGGTATTACAGTTTGTTCCTCGGGTTTCCCGTAGGTTTTATGGGCGTTTGCTTTGTTAGAAACCTTATAGCCATGTATTTTTTCCTGGAAGTGCTACCTCTTGTGCTTTACTTCCTAATGGCCTATTATGGATACATAGAGCGGGTTAGAATTGCTTTGATGTGCTTGCTATGGTCCAGTGTTGGGGCAGTCTTTTTTCTGAGTGGGATTTTGTTAATTTTTTCTCAGGCGAATAACTTTAATATCTCGGAGGTACACGCTATTACAGGAAACCCAAAGACTTTTTGGATTATCTTTTTGATTGTCATCGGTTTATTGACGAAGATGGCCGTATTTCCTTTTCACTCTTGGATGCCCTGGGTCCACGCCGAGCATCCCACATGCATAGCTGGGTTGCTAGCAGTCTATGGGAACATAGCAGCTTATATCATGGTTCGGGTTCTCATTGTGCCACTTGCTGATGATTTCAGAGTTTTTAGTATTCCTCTCATGATCATGGCTCTATTGACCATGGTATATGGTTCTTTTCTTACCATGGCCCAAGATGACGTGAAGCGATTCGCTGCTTGCTCAACCGTAAGCCAGATATCGTATTCTCTCTTTGGGATAGCAGCCCTCACAACCTATAGCGTGGAAGGAGGAATGTTTTTCTTTCTGAGTCATATTATGGGTAAAACCATTCTGTTCTCGACCGCTGGTTTGTTAGTCTATGCGACGCACGCGAGGGATATTAGGGAGATGGGCGGGCTTGGATCCAAGCTGCCAATAACCATGCTGCTTTGGGCTTGTGGCTCGCTGATGCTCTCAGGGTTTCCACCTTTTAGCGGCTTTCCGGCAGAATGGATTATGTTTACAGGTATCTTTCAGAAAGGAGCGCAGAATACTACCGCAATGGTAGCGGCGATTCTGGGTGTTTCGGCAATTGCCTTAACGGTTTCTTACACTTTCTGGGGTATGAAGAGAATATTTTTTGGCACTTTGCCAGCTCATCTTGCAAGCGAAAAAATCAAGGATCCACCGTTAACGATGACTGTTCCGCTTCTACTTGTGGCTTGTGTATCAATCATCTTGGGCCTTTATCCTAAGCTGATAATGGACCTTTTTCATTTGGTTATAGGAGGGTCATTACCCTCGTAAAAATGAAAATCGTTGCAGGCTCCGCTACCGAATTGCAGATTATTCATTTTCTTTCAGACAATCGACTCCGGGTTTAACAGTATTCTAGGTAATGCTATGTCGCTGAAATTTGGAGACATGAAATTCGGCGAGATAATACCTATTTTTGCAATTTGCGAGGTCAGCCAGCCTGTAGAGGGTTTAACTGCCGACCAGTGGTTCTCTCCGCGCTACGCACAAATTGCTCACTGTTAAAAGGAAGCGTTTTGGGGCCCCAGCCATGTTCTTTCCAAAGACCAGATTTTAAGGGCGAAAGCTTGAATTTGGAGGGGGAGGGAAAAACTTAGCCGATCTGAAAGTTTTTAATGACCTTCCCATTGACCTAAGAGAGCTGGATCAAGGTGTGCGTGGCGAAAAGGGGGAAAAGCCAAGGGCTGAGAGAAAAATTTTATCCATCTAAGAATGGCTCCTCCGGTAATCGCGTGGGTAAGCAACAGATCCCAATATGGCCCATCCTCCCCCTAGATGGGGGAGGATAAGGGTGGGGGGGCCAAGATTTGATGGAGAACATCGAAGGCATTGCCAAGACTCTTCGGAAGGGCCTTACTGATTCAGAGAGGAAACTCTGGAAATATCTGCGCGCCCCCTCCCTTAACCCCTTCCGTCAAGGGAGGGGGAAGCGTTGAGGTTACCCACTAAAAACCAGGATGACCCCTAAGAATACGGGTTTTTGTTGACCCTTGTAATTTTTCTCGGCGTGGATTAATATATCCCATCATTGAGAAAAGTCGCGGCCTTGGTGGAAACTGCTTATGCTGGAAGGGCCATAGAGATGGAGGAATACGGCGAAATGAATGAAAAAATCCTGGAAGAGAAAAAAAAGTGGGAAGCCCGCTGCGTAAAGAAAGCGCCGGAAAAAATTCAAAGCACTTCGGGAAGGGACATCCAGGTCCTTTACACGCCTGCGGATACACCCCAATTCGATTACCTGAATGATTTGGGATTCCCGGGGGAATACCCCTTTACCCGCGGGATTCAGGCCACCATGTACCGCGGGAGAGTATGGTCCATGCGCCAGTACTCTGGGTTTGCCACTGCCGAAGAGTCCAACCGCCGGTATAAATTCCTTTTAGAGCAGGGGCAGACAGGTCTTTCTGTCGCTTTTGACCTGCCCACCCAGATCGGGTTCGACTCGGACCATCCGGTCTCCCAGGGAGAGGTAGGAAAAGTAGGGGTGGCTATCGATTCCCTGGCCGACATGGAAATCTTGCTGCACGGGATTCCCCTGGATAAAGTGAGCACTTCCATGACCATTAACGCCACAGCCGCGATGCTCATGGCCATGTACATTGCCGTGGCTGAAAAGCAAATGGTTAAACTGGCTGACTTGCGCGGCACGATCCAGAATGACGTTCTGAAAGAGTACGTGGCCAGGGGAACCTATATCTTTCCTCCGCAGCCATCAATGCGCCTGACCACGAACATTTTTGAATATTGTTCCAAGGAAGTCCCGCAGTGGAATACCATCAGCGTGGGAGCCTACCACATAAGAGAAGCGGGGTCGACTGCAGCTCAGGAAGTAGCCTTCGCCTTTGCCATTGCCATCGCTTACCTGGAGGCCGGGGTTAAAGCCGGGCTGGACATCGACGATTTCGCCCCGCGAGTCTCCTGGATTTTTAACACCCATATCAGTTTCCTGGAAGAGGTGGCCAAGTTTCGGGCGGCCCGCCGGCTCTGGGCAAAAATCATGAAGGAACGTTTTAAAGCCAAGGACCCGCGCTCCTGGATGCTCCGTTTCCATACCCAGACCGGTGGATGTACGCTGACCGCCCAACAACCACTCAACAACCTGATCCGGACGACCTTTCAGGCGATGGCCGCTGTTCTTGGCGGCTGCCAGTCGCTGGCTGTTTGCTCATATGACGAAGCATATGCCCTGCCTACCGAGGAATCCGTCCGCCTCTCCCTGCGCACTCAGCAGATCATCGCTCATGAATCCGGGGTGGCGGATACCGTAGATCCTCTGGGAGGGTCGTACTACGTGGAAGCCCTGACCGATGAGATCGAAAGGCAGGCCAGGGATTACATCGAAAAAACTGACCAGCTGGGCGGGGCTGTGAAAGCCATCGAAAAAGGATTCATTCAGCAAGAGATTCAAGAGAGTTCCTACCGGTATCAGAGGGAAGTCGAATCCGCGAAAAAGATACTGGTGGGGGTAAATAAATTTGAGATCAAAGAGCCCCCGTTAAAAGGGCTCCTGAAGGTTGACCCCAGGGTGCGGGAAGTGCAGATTAAGAGGCTTGTAGAGCTTCGGGCCTCGCGGGATAAGAAACGCGTGGAGACATCCCTGCAAGAATTGAAGAAAGTGGTGAAGGGAGATGGGAACTTGATGATTCCTATCCTCGAATGTGTTCGAGCCTATTGCACCTTGGGGGAGATGTGTGATGTCCTGCGGGGTGTTTTTGGGGAGTATGAGCCGATTGCCGTAGTGTAAAGACGGTGTCAGTGACAGTGTTAGTGTCAACTCTTCTTTTTTCTGCGAAAATCTGCGTCCCCATGAATTTAGGCCAAGAATGAAGACGGGAGGTTTAGGGTATGGCCGAGCGAAAAATACGGGTGCTGGTGGCCAAGCCGGGATTGGACGGTCATGATCGCGGGGCCAAGGTGATCGCCCGGGCGCTCCGGGATGCGGGGATGGAGGTGATTTATACGGGTTTGCGGCAAACTCCCGAGCAAATTGTTTCGGCGGTGGTACAGGAGGATGTAGATGCCCTTCTGATGAGCATCCTGTCCGGGGCGCATGATTACTTGTTCCCGCGGGTCATGGAACTTTTGCGGCAGCGGGGAGTGAAGGATTTGCTGGTGCTCGGAGGTGGAGTGATTCCTGAGGAAGATGTGCCAGCCTTGAAGGCTTTGGGCATTGCGGATATCTTTGGTCCCGGAACCTCAACGGATACGATCGTCAAGTACGTCCACGAAAAGATAAAACTTTAAAAGAGATTATGGGACACGGATAAATACGGATTATTCACAATTATTAAATGATACTTACACTGACGCTGATCACTGATTTTATCTGCGTTCATCTGTGTCCCATTAAATTTAAAGGATGACGGATGAGACCTTTGGAGGGCATAAAAATACTGGACTTGACGCGGCTACTGCCCGGGCCTTATGGGACCATGCTCCTGGGAGATCTAGGGGCAGAAGTAATCAAAGTTGAAGAGCCCGAGCAGGGAGATTATGCCCGGTGGTACCCACCCCACATCAATGGCATCGGCTCCCGTCACCTGCTCTTAAATCGTAACAAAAAGAGTATCACCCTCAATCTGAAGATGGCCGAGGGAAAAGCGATTTTTCTGAAAATGGTCGAGAACGGGGCGGATGTCTTGATCGAGCAGTTCCGGCCCGGGGTTATGGATCGACTTGGGCTGGGCTATAAGGATCTGGAAAAAGTCAATCCCCGATTGATCTACTGTTCCCTGACAGGATTTGGACAGGATGGGCCTAACAAAGATGTTGCTGGCCATGACATCAACTACATCGGGATTGGCGGCATTCTGGGGGTTACCGGGCTCAAAGGAGGCTCTCCGGTAATCCCCGGCACTCAAATTGCCGACCTCATCGGTGGAGGGCTTTATGCGGCCATAGGTATTCTGACCGCCCTGCTCGCCAGGCAAAAGACAGGACGGGGTCAGTTCATCGACATTTCCATGCTTGACGGAGTGGTCTCTTTGATCCCGGACCAGGCCGCGCTTTTCTTTGCTGAAGGAACATCCCCCCGCGCGGGAGAGAGAAGGCTTACAGGCGGCCTGCCGCAATACAATGTTTATCAGACCAAAGATGGAAAGTATCTTGCGGTGGGTGCTCTGGAAGACAAATTCTGGGCCAGCCTCTGCCGGGGAATCGGCAAGCCCGAATGGGCAGAAAAAATTCCCAAAGAGAAAGATGGCCGCTGCGAAGAAATCAAAGAGGAAATGGCTCAGATCTTTCTCAGCAGGACCCAAAAGGAGTGGATTGATCTTCTGATGAGAGAAGATACGTGCTTAACAGCAGTCAATTCCCTTGCAGAGGTCTTCGTCGATCCGCAGATCCTCCATCGCAAGATGGTCGTGGAGACAACCCATCCCAAGGCTGGCCGGATCAGACAGATCGGAGTGCCGATAAAGTTTTCGGAAACGCCGGGCGAGGTTCGTACCCCAGCTCCGGAATTCGGGGAGCATACGGAAGAAATCCTGAGAGGGCTGGGATACACCGAGGAGGGGATCGGGAGATTGAGGAAGGAAGGTGTGATCCGATAAGGAGAAAATATGAAACCACAGAGTTCTCAGAGAAATTCTTTATGTCCTCCAAAGGAGTTTCCTTTAAAAGAAATATAAAAGTAAAGAAGAGGGATGCATAGGATGGACTACCTGGTAGAGAATGGAGGGATAAGAAGGTTAATGATTTAGAGGACGCAGAGGAAAGGGAATGATATTTTTTTTACTCCCTGGAAATTAATATGTTCTCTGGGGCCTCTGTGGTTCGTTTTTGACAATCCGAATTTATAGAAAAGGAGGGAATGGGCCATGAGAAATTTTGTCCGGAATACGGCAGAAAGGTGGCATTTCGCCATGGAGAAGGTGATGCCAGACTCATTCATCTTTGCAGTGCTGTTGACCTTTATTGTTTTCATCTTGGCCTTGACCGTCGTTAAGGCCTCTCCAGTCAAAATCGTTGAATCCTGGTATAGAGGATTCTGGGCCTACCTGGCTTTTTCCATGCAGATGGTTGTCCTCCTAATTTTTGGCTATTCTTTGGCTATTTCCCGGGTGGGCGTGAAGGTCATCGATTCCATCACAGGTATTGCCAAAACTCCTGCCCAAGCTGTGGCTGTGGTAGCCGCGGTGGCGGCTATATTGGGAGCCATTAACTGGGGGCTGGGTTTGATCGGAGGAATCTTTCTGTGCCTTGGGGCCGCCAGGAGAGTGAAAGGAATCCACTGGCCCTTGCTTGTAGCCAGCGCATACATCGGGGCCATGTCTACCATTACCTGGTCGATCTCGATCACCGAACCCTTGCTTCTTAACAGTCCTGGCTGGGGATGGTCTCCCGACATCATTCCGACCATTGAGAAAGAAATCGGGCGAAAATTAAGCCCCATGGGTTTCGATCAGACCATTTACGCCAAAGCGAGTCTCTTTGGCCTTATCCTGACACCCATCCTTGCCGTGCTTACTTGCTACCTTATGCACCCCACTCCAGAGCGGAGCCGATCTATCAGTCCTGAAGCTTTGGAAAAATTGGCAGCCGAATCCCAGTTCAAGTTGGAGAAACCCAAGGAAATGGCCCTGGCTGACAAATTAAACTGGAGCCGGACCCTTTGGATTCTGATATGTATCATGGCTTTCACTTACATGGTTCTTTGGTTCCGGGAGAAACCTTTCGTTCAATTAGATTTAAACATGTACAACTTCATTTTCATTGGGATTGCCATGCTGCTCCATGAAAATTTGGCTCGTTTCGTAGAATCCGTAAAAATGGCTTCCAAGGCCGCATTTGGCATTATCATGCAGTTCCCATTTTATGCCGGAATCTTCGGGATCATGGCTTACACAGGCCTGCTTAAGGTAGTTGCCGGATGGTTCGTGGCCATTTCAACGCCGTTCCTCTATCCTCTGGTCACGCAGATTAGCTCAGGGATCATCAACATGTTCATTCCTTCTTCTGGTGGAATCTGGATGGTCCAGGGGCCAATTATGATTCTGGCAGCGAACAAATTGGGAGTGGCCTTCAACCGGGTAGTGATGGCTTTCACAGCCGGTGAAGTGCTCACCAACACCATCCAGCCCTTTTGGGCTCTTCCGCTTCTGGGGGCTACGGGAACGGAGATGAGAAACATCATGGGATATTGCCTGCTGGCTACGTTGTATATGTTCGTCCTGGTTGCTCTGATCTATCTGTTTTTGCCGATGTAGTAACATATGAAACCACAGAGTTCGCAGAGAAATTCTCTGTGTCCTCCAAAAGGGTTCCTTTATTTCCCTCCCCCTTTGGAGACTGTGTCGCAATGGAAAAAGGAGCCGTCATTCCCGCGAAAGCGGGGATGCAGTGCAAATTTTATATGACGAAGTCCCCTTACCAGAAAGATTTTTCCAATGATTTGACCTGACTGGATGCCCGCCTCCGCGGGCATGACGAATTACGACACAGTCTCTTGACCGGGGAGGGGGGCGGTAAGTTCTCCGTGACCTCTGTGGTTAGATTTTCACAATACTTCGAGCGGAGAAAGGAGCGATTATGGCCGTTTCAGCGTTTGTGTTGATCCGGACGGAGGCGGATAAAACGAGGAGTGCTTTTGAAAACCTGGCCAAGCTCAAAGGGGTAAAAATGGCCCATACGGTGACCGGACCTTTTGACATCATCCTCTTAGTGGAAGCCAAAAACCTCCACGAATTGGGCGATGTAATTCTTACCAAGATTCGGGGAGTGGAGGGAATCTCCCGCACCATGACCTGCGTGACGGTGGAGACGGGTTAGTAATAGAGGGTTCTAGGGTTCGAGGGTTCAAGGTTTCAAGGTTTATTTGATCGCTTGACCCCTTGGCCCCTTGCCCGCTTGAATCCTTCCGAAAAGAGGGGAAGCATGGACAAGAAAGGTGGATTCCGCTTTATTGTCGAAGAGGTATTTACTATCCCTGGCCGGGGCGTCGTGGTCACAGGCAAGGTAGAAGAGGGATCTGTCTCAGTAGGCCAAGAAATCGGATTCCTCGGGACAGATGGAAAGTGGATCAGCGCTCTGGTGATCGGAATCGAGGTCTCCAGGCGCCTGGTGGAGGAAGCCGAAGCGGGGCAGAGGGCTAGCATTCTGCTCGAGGGGGTAAGAAAAAATCAGATCACCCTGGGGACAGCTTTGATGGAGGTGCCGGCCGCTCCCGTTCCTCCGCCTTCTCCTGCTGCTCCCCAACCAGCCTACCCGCCTGTGGTTGCCGTCCCTTCTGAGCCCTCCCTGGGGAAGGCCATTCATCCTCCTTCCAGCATGTGGCGCACGGTGCTTTTTATAGTGATCGGAATCCTCATCATTTTGGCCATATTATACTTTCAAGACAAATGGGACCCGTCGAAGTGGGATCCAAGAAAAATGCGAAAAAGCTTTCAGCTATCGGCAATCAGCAATCAGCAATCAGCCATTGGTGGAATCCAGTCAGTCAAAAAATTGTAGTTGATCTTTAGCATTTTTACGGTATTTTTTGCTGCCAGCTGATCGCTAATTGCTGAACACTTTTTTGCGGAGGTTTGAATGCAGAAAGTCAGGCTGGGCCGGACGAACATCGTCGTAAAAAAATTGGGATGGGGGGGAATTCCCATCCAGCGCGTGGGTGAAGAAGAAGCCGTTTCTGTCATCCAGGCAGTGGTGGAGATGGGCGTAGACCTCCTGGATAGCGCTCGCGCTTATACCAACAGCGAACATCGGATTGGGTTGGCGCTGAAGAAAACAGATAGGCCTGTCATCCTTTCTTCGAAGTCACCCGTAAGGACGGATAAGATCTACGATGAAGTGCAGGTGAGCCTTCAGCAGTTGCAGGTAAAAAAAATCAATATCTACCATCTGCACAACGTCTCCAAAGTCGAAGATTACAGAAAGGTAATGGAGCCAGGAGGAGCCTACGAAGGGCTAAAGCGCGCGCAGGCTGAAGGGCTGATCGATCATATTGGCCTCACCAGTCATAGCCTGGACCTATTGGAAAGAGTTCTCCAAGAAGATCATTTTGATGTGATCATGGCCTGCTACAGTTTCCTCGAGCCCGATGCCGCCAAAAGGGTTTTTCCTCTGGCCAGAGCCAGAGACGCGGGAGTTCTCACGATGAAACCATTCTCGGGTGGGGTGATTGAAGAGGCCGGGCTCGCTTTGAGATTCGTCCTTTCTACTTTGGATATCGTACCCATTCCCGGATCAGAGACTCTGGAAAAGGCCCGGGAGAACTGGAAGGTCTTCGCCGAGGGACTTCCTCTCACGGATGAGGACCAGGGTCGGATTCAGCAGATCAAGGAGCAGTTCGACCGGCAATTCTGCCGTCGCTGTGATTATTGTCAGCCCTGCTCCGAGAATATCAACATTCAACTGACCATGGGAATCAAGTCCGTCGTCAAAAGGTTCGGCCTGGACACTCAGAGAATGGGGTGGATAAGTGGTATTGTCGAGAAGGCGCGGAACTGTACGGAATGCGGGGATTGTCTGCCGCGCTGCCCCTATCAATTGCCCATTCCAGAACTAATCAAGAGAAATTTGGAATGGTATGATAGTTTAAAAAAATAGCGCTGCCCCCTGGTTGCTGATCGCTGAAAGCTTTCGTTCCAGCAACTTTAGGCACTTTACACACAACGCTACAAGTGCTCAACAATTTGTCATTCCGGGCTTGACCCGGAATCCAGTGCATTTCTGGATTCCCGCTTTCGCGGGAATGACTTG
>JACRCA010000203.1 GCA_016234425.1 Deltaproteobacteria bacterium
ATCGGCAGGGAGGAGATCTACGGTTATGAAAGGTTTACCTTCGGGAGTATGCACCTTCTGCTGGGGCTTTCTTTAGTAGCTTCCGTCATCGGCACCTTTGGCATTGTAGAGATAATCGATTCCCTCTCTGAGCCGATCCCCTATCGCCTCCCGGAAAAAGTCGGCAAAATTGCCCCTTTGCCCAAGGAGTTCTTCCGATACTGGAGGAGTATCGTCCGCTCTAATATTGTTGGGCTCCTAATAGGAATCCTCCCTGCCGCCGGGGCAACGATGTCCGCCTTTGTCTCTTATGGTATGGGAGAGCGCGCTACCAGGAAAAAATTCTCCGATGGGGATCTGGAAGGAATTGTTTGCTCCGAGGTGGCGGGCAATTCCAATATTGGTGGGGCCTTACTCCCAACCCTGCTGATTGGGATTCCAGGAAGCGCAGGGACCGCCATGTTTATGGCCGCCTTAAACCTCCATGGAGTCATTGTGGGGCCTATGATCGAGCGGGAGCAGCCGGGCATTCTCTATTTCATTTACGGCTGTCTTTTTATAGCCAACTTTGCCATGTATTTTATTGGCCTGGCTATCATTAAGCCAACGGTTAGACTTTTTTCCCTGCCCAGAGAAATCCTTTTTCCGATCATAACCCTTATATGTGTTACCGGTGCCTACCTGGAGAATTCGGACATGTTTGATGTATATGTGATGTTTGGTTTTGGCATACTTGCCCTTATCATGCGCAAGACCGGCTTTCCGGTGGCCCCCATGGTCCTCGGGATTATTTTGGGTGATATGTTAGACGGAAATCTGAGGAGGGCAATGGTTACTTTCGAGGGGATGACCATATGGCAGATCCTTTCCAGGCCTATTGGGACGGCTTTAATCATCATCCTGCTTTTTACCTTTATCCGGGCTTTATATAAAAAGAAGTAGCAGGTCCGGTGGGATTAATTAAAATTTGAAAGGAGAATACTTTCAATGGCGGAGGCGGACAGACTGGTTATCAAGAAGTCGGGCTGTATGGGCTGCCATGGAGGTTGTGGGATCCTCGTACACGTTGCCAATGGAAAAGCGGTGAAGCTGGAGGGTGACCCGGAATGCCCCAACAACGAAGGGTGGCTCTGCCCCAAAGGACAGGCGGGACTTGACTTCCTCTATCATCCCGGCCGGTTGAAATATCCACTGAAGCGAATAGGAGAGCGGGGTGCGGGGAAATGGGAACCGATCTCCTGGAACCAGGCGCTCGGTGAGATTGCCGATAAGCTCACAGCGATCCGGAGGCAGTACGGGCCATGGTCGCTGGCGGCTGGAGATGGAACAAAGCTTGATTCTGTGGGCTGGGTTGCCGATTTATTCACGTGGGTTTTTGGTTCTCCAAACAATTTTGGGTCGGGGCGCGCCCAGTGTTTTCGGCCGCGCCGCGTCTCCGGGCTCTGGACGTACGGTGGCTACTTTATGCCCGATTATCTTGGAAATCCAAAGTGTATAGTGCTCTGGGGTGACCAGCCGGATGCCAGCAATCACAACACCATCCTCGGGATCAATGTGCTCAAGGCCCTCAAAAACAATCCCAAGCTGGTGGTAGTTGACCCGCGGCAAACGAATCTGGCCAAAAGGGCGGACATATGGTTGCGGCTCAGGCCGGGAACAGATGCGGCGGTCCTGCTCGCCTGGTTGCATGTGATTCTCAACGAAGAGCTCTACGACCGGAAATTTATTGAGCGCTGGACGAACGGGCCATTCCTCGTTCGGACCGATTCTGGCCAGCTCCTGACCGACCCCCATGGCGCTTACCTGGTCTGGGACACAGCCAGCGGGCAGGCCCGTCCGGCGGATCTGGTGGTCAAGCCCGCGCTGCTGGGGAGCTATGAGATCAACGGAGTATAGTGCAAGCCAGCCTGGCAGCTCCTGCTCGATCGAGTTGAAAATTATCCGCCAGAGCGGGTGGCGGAAATTGCCTGGATCAAGGCGGAAGACATCCGGAAGGCAGCACGGCTTTATGCGATGACGAAGCCCGCCTGTATTGGATGGGGAGTGGGGATCGACCAGTCAGTATCGACGCACCAGAATTCGCGAGCCATCTGCATCCTCCAGGCAATCACCGGAAACCTTGATATCCCTGGTGGGAACATTAATCCGATTCCTCTCCATCGCGGGGTCGGTACTGCCCTCAGGCGATATGCCGACAGCCGCCCTGCAGAGATCTTCGAGAAGCAACTTGGCGGTGACAAATACAGGCTCCTCGCCGGCCCAACTGGTAAGCTTACAGCCCATTACCCAAGCATCTTACGGGCAATCCTCGAAGAGCAGCCCTACCCGGTTAGGGCCTGGTTCAACATCGGTTGCAACCCAATTCTCGGCTGGGCCAATTCCAAAAGAGTCTATCAAGCCCTAAAGAAGGTCGATCTTTCAGTGGTCTGCGACTTTTTTATGACGCCTACGGCGCAGCTGGCCGACTACGTGCTGCCTGCAGCCTCCTACTTTGAGAAAAATCGCCTGATCGATACAGACGGAGTCAACCCCCTGGGCAACGTGATGACCCAGAAAGTAGTGGAGCCCATAGGTGAGGCCCGGGATGAATTCGAGATTCTGGGCGACCTGCTTAGGCGCTGTGGCCTCGCTAGGGATTGGCCCTGGCATAAGGTGGAAGAATTCTACGATGAATTGCTGCGAGAAAGCGGGCTCCGCTGGGAAGAAGTAGTGCGGGTTGGGGGCGTGTGGGATGAAGTTCGCTATAAGAAATATGAGACCGACTACTATCGCCATGGCGGCGGCTTTAAGACGCCAACTGGTAAGGTAGAAATCTATTCAACTCATTGGCACAAACTGGGTTATGACCCGCTGCCTATCTACTTCGAGCCGCCAGAAAGTCCCTATAGCGCGCCGGAGGTGGCCAAGGAATACCCCTTCGTCCTCACCACCGGCAGCCGACTGCCCATGTATTTCCTTACTCAGCATCGCCAAATCGCACGGTTGCGTACGCAACATCCCTTCCCCCTATTGCAGATCCATCCGGAAGCGGCGGCCCGGCTCGGCCTTGCCGATGGCGAATGGGCCTGGGTTGAGTCTCCTCGGGGCAAGTGCATGCTAAAAGTGCAAATTTTCGATGGGATAGATGAACGAGTAATACACGCCGAGCATGGCTGGTGGTTTCCAGAGCAAGAGGGGACTGAACCACATCTTTTTGGCGTCTTTGAGTCAAATGTCAACCTGCTAACACCTGACGAGCCCCCGTTCCTGGATATCGGGTTCGGAGGCTGTAACCTGCGAGGTTTCCTCGCCAAGGTCTATAAGGCCAATCGCTGACAGATTTGTAACATGGCGAATTCTCTTGAGAGATAAAATTCAAATGTGAACCTATGGGAAAGGAGGAAATGTAGATGAAGTTTCAAGAACGGTATGCGAAGAATGATACGGAGATGGCAGAAAAGTTTGCCAAATTTATTGTCCACACAACTTTTGCGGATATAGACAAGAGCGTCATCGAATATGTGAAAATGTTGACCCTAAAGCAGGTCATGGGAATGCTCGTGGGCTCAACCACCCGGGCTAGCCAGAAGGTTATCCTATATGTCAAGGGTAATCTCGGAAGGCCAGAATGTGGGGTTTATGGTTGTGGTTTCAAGACCGACGTAGCCCCACGATTTAAAGAATAAGGCGAGAAAAAAGATTTTTTATTAACCTACTTCGCTATTTCGCAGGTTATTTTTTAAAAAA
>JACRCA010000204.1 GCA_016234425.1 Deltaproteobacteria bacterium
AATGTCTGGAACAAAATAGAGCGGGTGGCCTCCATGTGCGGGCGGTGCATGGTTACCTGCAAAGCAGGAGGGTGAAGCCTTTTCTATGGCTGATCAGCGAGGGAAAAGCGTTCTGACAATATTCGGAAAATTCAGTCGCCAGCGGAAAACCGGCCACTTGATCTCTTCTTTGTCGCAAACCGTGGACATGTTTGCCCGATCAAAAGTTTTCTTCAGGGCCATGAGCTTCTGGCTGCGTTCCGGTTCGCTGAGAACATTGATTTCATCGATCTGGCGAATCATATCCATGGCCAGGAGGATCCGCTCCTCCGTTCTTTGGGCGGTCTCTTCGCCAAGCAAGCCATATCTCTTTTTCAAGCGGTTGAGCCGTAGCCCCGCCTGGTAGGAACTCGCGACAATCTCATCCCGGGTCATCCATTTCGTCTCGTAGCTTAAGGTATATTTCCAGCTCGGGGCCAAAAGGGCTTGCCGATAATCTTCCAAGGTTTTATAGAATATCTTGTAACCCACCTCCTCCGCCTTTTCAAAGGCGATGGAGCCAGGGTCGAGGAAAGGAGCGAGGGGGGAGATGAAAGGGTTGAGGCGTCGATCGAAGGTTCTCATCAGGTATTCGCAGTAATCGATAGTCTCCATTACCGAAGCCGGAGTTTGCTGCGGAAGTCCGATCATGAAGAAGACGTCGAACTTGGAACAGCCATTGTCCAGGGCGAAACGGATGGCTTTCTCCATCCCTTCGTTAGGATAGAATTTGCCCGAGGCCCGGCGTATTTTCTCGTCATGGGATTCTGGAGAGATCTGGAAATTGAAGTGCGGAAGAGCTTCCGCTATCTCCTGGAAATAAGACTCTGGAGCTGGCGTGAAAAGTTCCAGGACGACCTGATTCTTCGGTCTGAACGGGCGGATCCTGGATAAAACGATCCGGGCGTAATCCTCTCCGGCCTGCCTCAGGTCTCCAACAACAAAGATGGGCGCGCGGGTATAACTCGAGAGGGAAATGATGTCCTGGGCGACCTTCTCGGGCCTGCGGTAGGCGCAAATTTCCCGGGAACAATATTGGCTCAGGCCGTAGTGCGATCCTCCGCAGATCACGCAGTTATGGGTACATCCCCGGCAAGTCATCACCGCAGTAATGGGGTATTCCCACCAATCGTGGATGGGGATCAGGGATTTCAGGTCGAGATATTTCATCGCCGAGCGGAAGAGGTTAGGGTAATTATTGGAATATTCGTCGAGATCCGGAACCACGTGGATTAGAGGGTTGATGTGAACTTCTTTCTTTTCGTCCTTCCAGGTCAGATTGGGGATAGCTTCCCAAGAAGATCTTCCCATAAGAGCGAGGAGAAGCTGCCGCAGGGGCTCCTCCGCGGAATCCCCCCGAACCACGAAATCGACCTGAGGGTACCGAATCAGCTGCTCATGAAAATAGGTGGCTGAATAGCCGCCGAAGATGACGGGAATGTCGGGATGGAATTTTTTGCAGAGGGTGGCAACCTCCAGGGAACCGTGGGCATGGGGAAGCCAGTGAAGGTCTATGCCGAAGGCTTTCGGATGGAGCTGGGTGATGAGCTTCTCCGCATCGAAATTTTTATCCTTGATCATCCGCAGGGCCAGATTGATGATGCGTACATGGACTCCATTCTTCTCCAGGTGCTCGGCGATGGAAGAGAAACCCACCGGGTACATCTCGAAAATGGGTGTGGAGGGAACCAGGTCGCTGATCGGCCCGAACAAGATGGGAAGTTTGCGGAAGTCATAGACTGAGGGGGCGTGAAGAAGAACCAAATCAGGTTTGGCGAGCATTACAGATCAAACGAACCTTTCCCCAAAAAGCAGTCAGGATTCAGCTTTCAGGAAACCAGGCAAAAATGGCAGATTACCAATCGTGGAAACCTGAACAATTAAAAAATATCAAACGACCCTTATAAATGCAAGAAGATGTTTCGATATTCTATCAGTCAGGCGGCCTCTTATCTTCCCATACCCGCTTCTCATCGATGATATGCACCACCTGCCAGCCTCTCTCTTGCAGGCTGCGGCCGATGAACCGGCGGTGGCAACGCCAGGGGAGACGCTCGGCGCAGAGGATGGCGCAGCGGCACCTGGAGGCCATTCGCTCCAAGAGCTCCAAGCCCCGCAGATAAGCGTAAGTTTGGGTATAAGCTTCATAGCCTCCTTTCCGGTATCCTCCCAGTTCCTTCCCTAGATAATAATATCCCACCCCCGCTTTGCCCAGAGTTTGAGATAGAGTCTCTTGCTTGAAATGGGGGAATTTGCTGGTGGGGAAGCTGCGCACATCGGTGACCATTTCGACGTCGTAAGACCGAAGGAGTTCTACAAACTCTGCGAAAGTGCGGTTACTGGTTCCCAGAGTAAAGATAATTTTTTCCGCAGCCATGGGAGTTCTCCTTGGTTTTCACCGCAGAGAACGCGGAGAAAACCTATAAAGTTTCAGCCATCAGGCGCCAGCCATAAATAAGTCCGCAACGAGGATGTCAAAATCAGCTAACAGGAAGGAGATCAATTGCCATCCCTTGAAATGAATAAGACTATTTCTAGTCTTAGCTGATAGCTGAAAATAAAATACAAAGAATATTATGATGATTTGCATCTCGGCGGTCTTGGCGGTCTCAGCGGTGAATAAATCAGTTTTTTGATAGCACGTTTTTCGTTGCTGGGCAAGATTGTAGTAGAAAGTTCTCTGGGTTGATGGTATATTTTTTAAAAAATGGATCACCTTCAAATTAGTTGAAGGCCAGAGAGCTGGTATATTTAAAATGTCCTTTGATTTCATGGTCCCGGAAGAAAAGTCATCTTGCTTGCAATCATGAGGCACATATCTCTCCGTAACTGTGGCGGGGGGTTCTGCTATTTCTCCGAAGCTTTCTTATCACGCCCCCGCTGCCCTTTGCGGATGGCAAGCAGGGAGTTTATGGAGAGGGGATATCCCGCCGATGCTTGCGGCGCAATCTGCCTTTCCTTCCGGGCCCTTGGCAAGCTTTCATTAAAAATTTGATCAACTAATTTGGAGATGATCCTAAAAAATAATAACCGGGAGTTTGAATTTTCTGTCGGAAAGGCTAAAACTTCAGATCCACTGGGATCATGAAGGTTTTCGGGAATAATGGATTCGGAAGGAATCTTGATTCAAGAACCCTCGGGCCCTGTTGCATCCGTGGGTAGATGGGTAAGAGGAAGGTTGGGCGTTTTCCTCGACCTCTCCACCCTCCTTTACCTTACCTTCAAGGAGCTAGTGGCTGAGCGAAGGCGCGGTTTTTCCTTGATCTTTGAAATCATCCTTCGCCAGATCTATTTCACCGGGGTGGAGGCTTTAAAGGTTGTTACCCTGGTTTCGCTGGCCTTGGGTACGATCGTCATCGTGGAATCGGGAAGCCAGATGGAACTCCATGGAGGCCTGCACTTCATCATTACCATCCTGGTGGTGGTGATCATCAGGGAGCTGGGTCCTTTACTTACAGCTTTTATCGTGATCGCCCGCTCGGGGACAGCTATTGCCACTGAATTGGGGAACATGATCATAGCCCATGAACTGGAGGCCATCCAGGCTATGGGTATCAACTGGGTTTACTTCATTGTGGCGCCCCGGATCATCGGCGTATGCGTGGCGGTCATCTGTCTGACGATTTACTTCGATGTGGTGGCTCTGCTCGGGGGTTTTCTTGTCTCCCAGTGGATCCTGACCATCACCTTTGACGTTTTCCTGAAGGAATTGATGGCCTCGCTTAGAGGAATGGACCTGATCTTCGGAATATTGAAAGGCGCCATCTTTGGCCTTTTAATCGCTTTAACCTGCACCTATCATGGGCTGACCGTACGCTACTCGAGTATTGAAGTGCCGCAGGTGGCCACCCGGGGAGTGGTGAGTGCCATTTTATTTTGCGTCATATCCAACGCCTTGCTGACGCTTTTGTTTTACCTGTAACGTTGGTGGCTCTGGAGAAGCTTCGTAACCAATGATCATTCGCTGCTGGGGAGCAAGGGGTTCCATCCCGGTTTCCGGACCCGAATATGTAAAGTACGGGGGAGATACGACCTGCGTAGAGATAAGAACCCGTGAGGATGAGATCATCATCATTGACGCTGGTTCGGGCATCCGCAAATTGGGGAATAAACTGCTCGCTGAGGGACGAATTCAATACCATATGATCTTTACTCATTCTCATTGGGACCATATTTTAGGATTTCCCTTTTTTAAGCCTATCTACCGGAAGGAAACATCCATCCGGATGTTTGGCTGTCCGTTTACCCAGGAATCTATAAAAAAGATGATCTCCAAAGTCATGGCCCCCCCAAACTTTCCGGTTGATTTTGAAAACGTTCAGGCGGACATCTCCTACCATGAGGCCTGCGCAGATAGTTTTTCGATCAAATCCATGAAAGTGATGCCCATCTTAACCAGCCATCCCAATCCGGGGATCGGATATAAATTCATCGAGGACGGCAAGAGTTTTGTTTTCCTCACAGATAACGAGCTGACCTTTCAGCACCCCGGCGGACTATCTTATCAGGATTACATGAAATTTTCTTCCCAGGCAGACCTGCTCATTCACGATTCGGAGTACACCGAAGAGGAATATAAAACCAAAAAAACGTGGGGGCATTCGACCTATAAAGACGCTCTAAAGTTAGCCCTGGATGCCGGGGTGAAAAAATTCGGGTTGTTTCATCATAATCAAGAGAGGACCGATGCAGGCGTGGATGAAATTGTGCAGGAATGCCGCCAGATCATCAGAAACCATAAGGTCAGTTTAGAATGCTTTGCGGTCTATGAGGGAATGGAGATTTCTTTGTGAATTTCTTAGCCACAGAGGTCACAGAGAAATAAAAAAATAAAAGATAAAGAACAAAATGATTTCCTTGAACGCCTATTTTCTCATATTGATTTTTAATTTATCTCTGGGCTCTCTGTGCGCTCTGTGGCAAAGAATCCCTTGATGAGTTTTATGGATATAATTCTGGAAGCGCGTGATATTTCTTTTCGCTTTGACCGGAGGGAGATTTTCCAGGGCCTAAACTTCCGGCTGCGGCGGGGGGAAATTTACGTCGTCTTGGGAGCGAGCGGCAGCGGAAAATCTGTTCTTCTCAAAATCTTAAGCGGCCTGCGCGCCCCGGAAAAGGGAAGTGTGGAGATCGAAGGGATCGACCTGTCTACCGGTTCCAGGGAGACTATACATGCCCTGCGAGCCGAGATGGGGTTTGTTTTCCAAGACGCTGCGTTGATCAGCAATATGTCGATTTACGATAACGTGGCCCTTCCCTTAAGGTATCACACCAGGCTGGGGGAGGCGGAAGTGCAGGCCCGGGTCTCGGAGAAGATGACGCTTTTCGAAGTGGATCGAAAATTCGACCGCTCCATTCCTGCGCTGCTGAGCCTGGAGATGCGCAAGAGGGCTGCCTTGGCCAGGGCCCTGGTCTTAGATCCCGCCCTTCTTTTCCTGGATGAACCAGCCACAGGTCTGAGTACGGAAGCTGATCGCCTGATCACCCGAGTCCTGAAGGATTATCAGCAGAAAGGCGGAGCAACCATTCTCGTGGTGACCAGCGAATGGCCCTCCGCTTTCGCCATCGCCCAGCGCATTGGTTTCTTGGAAAACGGTAGAATTGTTGCCGAGGGCCCGGCGCGGGAAATGGAAGCCGAATTTAACAAAAGGATACAATCGTGATCCTTTCCAGAGTAAAATGAGGAGAAAGCGCCATGCGGATGCATTTTCGAATTAAGCATTTGGATCGCTATGTGGGAATCTTCGTCATCCTGTCTTTGGCCCTGATCATCGTAACTCTGGTCTTCATTGCCCGGGGTCAGAAATGGTTTGAGAAACGCTACCACTACACGGTGGTTTTCAACAGGGTCCAGGGCGTTAAGCTGGGAACCGACGTGACGATATCTGGGATGGAGGTGGGGAGCGTTAAATCGCTCCGGCTTAACCCCCAGAGCAAAGTGGAGTTGACTTTGGAGGTGCTGGAGACCTACAAGGACCATATCCGGAAAGATTCCCAGGCCACGATCGTCAGCGCACTTTTGCGCGCCAAGACTGTGGAGATCTCTGTGGGTTCGCCGACCCAGCCTCCCATTCCGGAAGGAGGAAATATTACCTCCCAGGAAGCCAAGGAGCTGACGGATATTCTGAAAGAGATCGATGTCAAGAGTCCGTTAAAGAAATTGGACGAAACCCTGGAAAACGTGAAGTCCATCACGGAAAGACTCAGCAACCCCAAAGGAGAACTCTTCACCTTGTTGAGGAACGTGGAATTCCTCACCGCCCAGCTGAAAAGTGGCCAGGGAAACATCGGAGCCATTCTTCAGGACAAGAGAATGCACGGGGAGATCATGGCAGCCGTCGAGTCCATCCGTCGGTCTGCGGCGAACATTGAGGAAACAACTCAGAATGCCTCCCAGATTTCCCGCGACCTGCCCAGGATGGTGGCTGAGGTGGACCGGGCTATAAAGGAAGTGCCCAAAATTTTGGAGGAAGCGAAAAAAGCCGCGGCGGATTTGCCCAGAATCATAGGAGACGTGCAAAAAGCAGCCAGCGATGTGCCGCAGATCACCGAAAATGTGAAGGACATAACCCGGGATGTGCAGGACATAACGCGGGATGTGAAGGAAATCACCCAGGATGTGAAAGGCATCACAGGGAGTCTGAAGAAAGCTGCCCCGCAGATCCCTGATTTTCTCACTACTACTCACGAGACGGTGGAGGAGGCAGAGAAACTAATCCAGGGTCTGCAAAATCACTGGTTGCTCAGGGGATCGATGCCCAAACTCCGGAGTGAAACTCCCGTGGAGATCAGTCAGCGGGAGAGCCCCTATGAAAAGAGAGGGGAGATTTCTCGATGAGTGGAACACAGGATCTTTCCCTCTTTCTGGCTTTTGCTGGTGGGGTGCTTTCCTTCCTCTCCCCGTGCGTATTGCCTCTGGTTCCTTCCTACTTGGTCTTCATCACGGGCTTTTCCTTCGAAGAGCTCACCCGCAATCATCCCCAGCGGAAACTGCGGGGCATTATTCTCGGTCATTCCTTGCTTTTCATCCTGGGGTTCAGTGTGCTCTTCACGCTGCTGGGAGCCTCTGCCTCGTTTATCGGCCAATTACTGGCCGCTCACAAAGACACCATCCGGATCGGGGGAGGAATTCTGATCATCCTCTTTGGATTATTTATCAGCGGGGTCTTTTCTTTTGGCCTTTTGCAGCAAGAGAAGAGAATTCATCTGCAAGCCAGGCCCTTGGGTTACTTGGGTTCATTCCTGGTCGGGGTAACCTTTGCCGCAGGCTGGACTCCTTGCGTAGGTCCCATCCTGGCCTCCATTTTACTGTATGCCAGCACAGCTGAAGACATGCGCTCAGGAATCTTTCTCCTGCTTTTCTATTCGTTGGGGCTGGGACTCCCTTTCTTGGCCTGCTCCCTGGCCCTAAACACATTCCTCAGCACTTTTCAAAAAGCCCGCGGGTACATCGGGGTATTCACCAAGGTGGGCGGGGTTCTCTTGATCATCGTGGGA
>JACRCA010000209.1 GCA_016234425.1 Deltaproteobacteria bacterium
CGAAATGAAGGTCATTTGTTAATATCCATTAACGATAAATACATAAGACGCAGAGGTGTTTCTTTTTGATTTGACAAAGCGTGAAAAACCATGTTAGGAAAGTCAGTCCGATTCCGATAAGGGCAAAGGGAACTCTTTTCACCTAGAAATTGTGTAACCTTTTGAGCTGAAAAGATGAATTATTTTTACGCCACACTTTCCGGGGCTTTTATCTTCGGAATTTTTTGGGGGGCAGATTCGCCATTCATATCCCGACTCAGTGTTTTTAATCCTTTCAGCCTTCTACATATTCCCCTTTACGCGATCCTGACTGTTCTTCTTGTTCTGACTTTATGCCCCGGGCAAAAAACAAACTCGCCACCCCGGTATATCCTCGCTGGTCTGATCGCCATCGCAGTGGCCATCTTGGATGAGCTCTATCAGTCCTTCCTCCCGAGCCGGGATGCTTCCATAACAGATGTACTTCTCGACGTCACGGGTGTATCCCTCGTCTTTTTTCTCTTCCGCGGGCTCTCCCCTTCTCTACGGGCCAGCTTCTCTGTGAAACTTGGAAAAGTTAGGGCAGACTATCCTGCTTTAGGGGAAGTCGACATTAAACTTAAAAGGAGGAAATTATGAAAAAGGGTGGATGCGCTGTTCTGCTTCTGGTCCTGGTTTTGATCTGGCCGGTCTTTTCCTGGAGCCAGGTAGGAGAAGATTACAATATTGAGATTGAGGGCCGCTATTGGATGCCCAAATTGGATTCTACGGTAAAAGTTGTGGAAAACTTCTTGGGTACTGATATAAAGTTGGTGGACGATTTAGGATTCGACGATCGGAAGAATTTTGCGGAAGGGCGCTTGCAGATCAAGTTTTTCAAAAAACACAAATTCAACCTCTCTTACCTTCCGATGAAATGGGACGCAGACAAAATCATCACTCGCACCATAGAGTTTGCCGGAACAAGCTATACAGTAGGGACGAGAGTACAGTCAAAATTGGACCTCAACTTTTACAAGGTAGGCTATGAATATGATTTCCTCGCTGGAAAGGTGGGGTTCTTGGGAGCGGGGATCGATGTATTAGTGGCTAATGTAAGCGTGGCATTGAAGGCTCCTGAAGTGCTGCCCACGCCCATCGACGAGAAAGAAGATACGACCATCCCCATCCCCATGATTGGCCTGATTGGCCGCCTTTACCCGTTTAAATGGGTAAATTTAACTGCCAAAATTTCGGGCATCCCCTTAGGGCAATACGGAAACGTCATTGACGCCGAAGGTAGTCTGAATATCAACCCCATCAAATACGTCGGGATCTCCGGAGGGTACCGCTATTTCGGAGTCGATGCCAAATATAACGATAACTCTTTAGATTTTAAGCTTAATGGCCCATTCGTGTCTTTAAACATCCGCTTCTGATGCTCCTCAACCCCTAACCCATTCGGGGTTCAATGATTCTGGACCATAATTTAAACCCCATTTCTTCCAAAGGAATGGGGTTTTTTATTTGAGAGAAAGGAGGAAAATACATTTTTCCCCTCCATAAAATACAGGATTCACCTGATTTACTCTCTAACCAACTTTTAAAAAGAATTTAAGGAGACCTGATATTATTTTCCAGGCAAAACTTGCTCCGCCCAAGAGAGCTAAAATTTTCCCTTGTCCGAGAAAGGATCTGGGGGTACTAATGAGGGCGTTTCGCCGAACCGTAACCACCAACTCAGCCATGGTTTTGGCAATCGCTTTGCTGGCCATTCCCAGGATTACTCTCGCTCAATCAGAAGAGGTCATTGAAGTGGGGAAGTTTTCATCTGCTGTGGTAGGAGGAAACTTTCCCGAAGGCTGGAAGCCATTGACCTTTAAAAAAATCGAACGGCACACGGTTTACACACTGGTTCGGGATAACAACAGGGTAGTGATCAAAGCCGTGGCCGAGGCTTCTGCTTCCGGTCTGATTCGGGAGGTCAAGATCAACCTCAAAAAATACCACATAGTCCAGTGGCAGTGGAAGATCGCCAATATCCTGAAAAAGGGCAACGTGCACCGTAAAGATGGCGATGACTACCCTGCCCGCATCTATTTTACCTTTGAGTATGATCCAAATAAGTTGACTTTTTCAGAAAAAGTCAAGTATGCAGCTGCCCGGCTTCTTTATGGCCAGTATCCACCTCTCCGAGCGATCAATTACCTCTGGGAAAGCAGTACCCCTATAGGAACTATGGTCCCCAATCCTTACACCAACCGAGTTATGATGATTGTCGTAGAGAGCGGAGGGGACAAAATCAATCAGTGGCTGACTGAAGAGCGCAACTTCTACGAGGATTACAGGCAGGCCTTCGGCGAGGAGCCGCCGATGGTCTCCGGCGTAGCCGTTATGACGGACACGGATAACACCGGTGAGGCGGCCACGGCCTTTTACGGGGATATCCTTTTCAAGAAAAGATGAGGCGCTCATGAATGATTTCCTCCTGGAACACGAAGCTGCCATCCGGCTTACTTTTTTCCTCGGGATCCTGGGCGTGATGGCTTTTTGGGAACATCTGGCCCCGCGCCGACCCCTCTGCGGTCATCCGCGAAACCAGCAGCCATTTTCGGGACCCCAGGCGTCTAACCTTACCCTGGTTGCTCGTCTTGCCTTTTATCGAGAAAACGGGTAAATATCCTATAGGCAGTTAATCGATCCCAAATTTCGCTGCCCTGGAAAATGGGGAAACTCATAGAAGATCGAAATTTGCGCAACAAGAGGCATGTCTTTAAGGATCGAATGGAAGCTGGAAGATTGCTGGCTCGGAGGCTTTCTAATTCTGTTTCCTCAGAGGCGCTGGTATTAGCGATTCCGGCAGGAGGTGTGCCCGTAGCCATGGAAATTGCCCGAGTTCTGAACCTTCCCATGGACCTCATGATCGTGAGAAAAGTCCAGATCCCTACGAATCCCGAGGCCGGGTTCGGAGCCGTCGGGCCAGATGGAGAAGTCATTTTCAATGAGGACTTATTAGAAAGATTGAGCCTGACGGAAGAAGAAATTGATCAGCAGGTCGAAAAAACGAAAAAAATAGTGGAGTCGAGGAACCAGAGTTTTCGCAGGGGAAGATATTTCCCTGATCTAAGCGGTAAGACTGTAATTTTGGTGGACGATGGGTTGGCCTCTGGCTTTACGATGGCTGAGGCCATCCGATTCATCCAAAAAAGAAAGGCCCATAAGATCATCATCGCTGTGCCCACCGCTCCCGAGGATACCGTAAACAGGCTCTTACCCATGGTTGATGGAATCTACTGTTTAAATATCAGAACTTTTTTCCCTTTTGCTGTGGCGGAGGCATACGAAGACTGGTATGATTTGACGGATCAAGAGGTTATTTCCTTATTGAAAGAGGCCTGGAACAAAAATTAGAATTTGGATGGGTATTGGGTTCTCTTGGTGGAAAGTTCTGGGGTTGTGGTAAAAAGATTTCCAGCACCCCGTCGGCGAGAAATTTACGAATGCCCAAGTTTTTAGGGGAGTTTGGGCAGATTTCATTTTTCCAGTTCCCCTGCCGATAAAATTTTAAAGTTTTCAATCCCCCTTTATGTCAAAGCGGCAGGCGGGCTTATCCCCGAATTCTGAGCCCAGCCTACCCTTTGGAAGAAAGGAGACTGAGTGGCTGCTCCAAAAGGATTCTCGGATCGGGTGGAGAGCTGGCTGGCTCGAATCCCTGGAATTCGCACTTACCGGGACCGGGAACATCGGCGGGAGACTGATAAGCGCCTGCGGGAGCATTTGGCTTCCCGTCTTCAGGATGTTCGCTCTCAACTTTCGCGCACAGTCTTGGATTTGAGCCAAAAGGGCGAATTCGCCCATCTGGAGGACATGGATCGACTTTCTTCCCGGATTCAGCAAGTGGCGGATACCATCCGGTATGCCAGCTATGGGTATGCCGGAATCTTCGACGTGGAGAAAATACGGGAAGAAGAGCTGGATCAGCTCTATGCCGTTGACCTATCGCTCATGGATGACCTTGGAGCAATTAAGTCAAAAGTGGCCGAACTAAGCCAGGGCTCCCTCGAGAAATGGAAGACAACGATCGAAGAGGCTTTTCATCTCCTGGATTGCTTGGAAGAAAAATTCCGGCAAAGAAATGAATTTATGGCCCAGCCCTTAAAGAAAAGCGGGATTAATCAAACGAGGAGGAATGCATGAGCCAGTTTCTGGAAGTAATCGAGTGGTTCGACCATACCGGCCAGGAGATGGTCCACCGGATCCCGGAGTCTGGTTCCGCTGAAATCAAGTTTGGAGCCCAACTCATTGTCCGGGAGAATCAGGCGGCGGTTTTTTTCCGAGATGGTAAAGGGTACGATGTTCTTGGGCCCGGCCGCCACACCCTTTCTACCATGAACCTTCCCATTTTGACGAAGGTTCTGAGCTTGCCCTTCGGTTTCAAAAGCCCATTTCGGATAGAAATACTTTTCACCAATTTGAAGGTCTTCACTCATCTGAAGTGGGGGACTCAGGAGCCAGTGGCCTTTAAAGATGGGGAATTGGGAGTAGTACGGCTCAGGGCCTTTGGGAATTACACCATGCGCATCATCCAGCCTCTTTTATTTATCAATACCCTGATCGGAACCCAGGGCATATTCTCCACTGAGGAGATCTCCGGCTACCTACGGGATGTGATTGTCTCCCGGTTGAATGACCAGCTAGGAGAGAACCTCAAGAGCATTTTCGAACTCCCCCGTCAATACAACGAAATGGGCATTGCCCTGAAGGCGCGAGTGGGCCAGGACTTTCAGAAATATGGCTTAGAGATGGTGGATCTCTTCGTAAATAACATAACTCCTCCGGATGAAGTCCAGCGGATGATCGATGAGCGGAGCGGCATGCAGGCCGTCGGAGATTTAGATTCTTTCTTGAAATTCAAGGCTGCCAAGGCTATGGGCGATGCGGCCAAAGCTGAAGGAGTAGGCGTTGGAGCTGCTGCTGCCTCCGGGATGGGCCTGGGCGTTGGAGCTGGCTTGGGCATGATGCTCCCGGGCATCTTATTGAAAAGTATGGAAGAAGGAAGCAAAACCACTCCCAGCCGGAAGAAGCTCGAATGCCCCAAATGTTTTTCCAAAATTCCTTTTGAAGCCCGGTTCTGCCCCTCTTGCGGCCATCAGATTCTCAAGCTCAACAAATGCTTAAAGTGCGGCAAAGATCTTCCTCTGGAAGCCAACTTCTGCATGGTCTGCGGGGCCAAAGTGGAAAAAACGGAGCGCTCTTGCTCCAAGTGCGGAGCAAAAGCTCTGCCCGAAGCCGTTTTCTGCAACCAGTGCGGGGAGAAATTAGAATAGGACGCAGATTTTCACAGATCGTCGCCGATATAAATGGAAAGCAGGGGAAAAGCACCCCCTTTTTTTTCTTTTATTTGCGTTCTTTCCATCTGCGTTTACCCTGTTAGATAATAAACATCTAACAGGGTGAATCTGCGTCCCAATCAAAATCTGTTAATGAATCTTCCTGTAGAATCAAAGATCAGAATTTTGATCCATTGTCCCCAGTGCCGCGGGGACATCGATTTTCTGGAAGAGGCTCAAGTTATCCGCTGCCAATTCTGTGGCTCTTCCCTTCTGGTAGCCGGAAGAGAAGGGGTCCTGCGGTACGTGATTCCGCCTAAGATACACGATGCCCAAGAAGCTCAGGCCAAGGCCTTGGAATCGCTGAGAGGTGCAGGAAAACTCTCCTTCCGGATCCTTCAGACCTTCCTTTTCTACGCTCCTTTCTGGCGCATGCACGGAATGGTGTACCGCTGGATTTTTGGGCTCAAGCCGATGAAAGTTGAAATACAAGCTGGGGTCCCCCCCCCGATGGAGCGGTTGAAGGTTCTCTTAAGCCGGGTGCTGGACCATACCATAGCGGGATACGAGAACATCGAAATAGGGCTGAACACGTTGGGACTTCGTGCCCAAGTCCTTCGTCTTCAACCATTTGGCCCGGAACACCTGGAGCAGAGGAATGCTTTTCTTCCCTTGGAAGTCCCCCTGGGGCTGGTTCAGGCCGAAGCTGAGGGTTTCTCTCAGATTATTCTCGGACCAGAAGGCCTGGTTCCCGAAGTGATCCTCCACCGCCTGGTAGGAAGAAGTTTTTCGGTGATATTTTCCCCCCTCTGGTACCTGGAGATTGAACGAGGACAGAAGCAAAATGTCGTTCTAATTGATGCGCTCGGAGGAAGCGTAATAAGCGTGCTGCCGGATGGCTCTCCGATTCCACGGAAACTGGCCGGAGAAGAGAGTCGCAAGTCCTTCACCTTCAGCCAAATCCGTTTCCTTCCCTTCCGCTGCCCGAACTGTGGCTGGGAATTTCCTTTCCGACCCTTAAGTGTGCTTCATTTTTGCCCCACCTGCCGGCGCCTTTTCCGAGAAAGAAACGGGGAGTGGGTAGAGATGGGATACTTTACCATCCCTCCTCCTCCCGGCCATTCGACGGAGAAATTGCTGTGGGTCCCCTTCTGGCGATTTAAAACGATTATGGAATCAGCTGCCGAGCGCTTGGAAAATATGGCTGCCCTTTACCAGCTGGCCCCCCCGCCCCGGGTTGTAAACCCCGAGCGGGAAGCCCGGAGACCCATCTATTTTTACATTCCAGCCGTGAAGTTTCGTAACCCGCAGCTCGTTCATAATCTGGGAAGCCGCCTCACCTTCCTCCAGCCAGAGGTCAAAGCTGAATCTTTTCCGGATGGCTGCCATCCCTTCACCGCAGGAGGAAGTCTTCCCGAGAAGGATGTCCAGGAAATGGGGCCGGTCATCCTTGGGGCGTTGATTCCACAGGGAAGCCGCAAAGCCCGGGCCTGGCTCAAGGATTGTCGGGTAGAACTGCAAGAGCCCCAAATTCTTTATTTCCCCTTCACCCAGGCAGACCTTTTCTGGAAAGAACTATCGACTGGCCTCTCCTTCCAGCGCAACGCCCTTTCGGAAGACCTTCCAGAGGTTCGAAGTTAACCATTATTTTTTGACACTCTCTGGGAATGCGCTAAAATAAAAAATCGAGAGCAAAGTTGGCCAAAAGGTGAAAAGCGGTTCGGTTAAAGGAGCGCAGAAATGATGCCACGCATTTTAACTGTAGCCGGGTCAGATTCTGGAGGGGGAGCTGGAATCCAGGCAGACTTGAAGACCATCGCCCTTCTGGGAGGGTTTGGGATGAGCGCCGTGACTGCTCTGACTGCCCAGAACACCATGGGGGTAAAGGGTATCTATGAGGTGCCAGCAGATTTCGTTGGGGAGCAGATGGAAGCGGTGATCTCAGACATCGGTGTGGATGCGATGAAGACGGGGATGCTCGGCAATGCGGGCATTGTCCGGGTCGTCTGCCAGAAGGTTCGCAAGTACCGCCTCTCCAAAGTGGTTGTAGACCCCGTCATGGTCGCCAAAAGCGGAGCAAAGCTACTTTCTGCTGAAGCAGAAGATGTCTTGAAGAAGGAGCTCCTCCCGCTGGCTCAGGTGATCACCCCCAACCTTCCTGAGAGTGAAGCTCTGACCCAAAGAAAAATCAAAGCCTTGCCCGGGATGCGGGAGGCTGCGCTCCGGCTCCACAAGATGGGGGCGAAGAATGTGCTCATCAAAGGCGGACATCTTTCTGGAGAACCAATAGATATATTCTTCGATGGTCGAAAGTTTTATGAATTCAGGAGCCCACGCATTCCCACACCGCACACCCACGGGACAGGATGTACTATTTCCGCGGCCATTGCTGTGCATTTAGCCAAGGGAAGTTCAGTGTTGGAGGCTGTGGAAAAAGCCAAGACCTTCGTCACCTCCGCCATTCAATTCTCCTTACCACTTGGCCGCGGGCATGGCCCGGTTAATCCCTACGCCCCAGCTGCCAGGGAAACAGAACGATATCGAATTATTCAGAGTCTAAAAGAAGCTTTCCAAAAACTTCAGGAGAAAAAAGTAGGGCACTTGTTTCCGGAAGTCCAGTCAAACTTAGGATACGCCCTTCCCTATGCCAGAGGACCCGAAGATATAGCCGCTTTCCCAGGGAGGTTGGTGCGGGTAGGAAAAGAGGTCTTGAAGGTTGCCGACCCGGATTTCGGGGCTTCCCAGCATATCGCCAGGATTATTCTTACGGCTATGGCTTACGACCCTGAGATGCGCTCGGCCATGAACCTGCGATTCTCCGAAAATATTTTGCTCCGGGCGAGAGGAGCCGGACTAACAGTTAGCCATTTCAACCGGAAGGAAGAGCCTGGCCGGGTGAAGCGCCTGGAAGGTTCTTCCCTCTCCTGGGGATTGAGCCGGGTTTTACAAAAGGCCAAAAAGATCCCTGACATTATCTTTGACCGGGGGGATGTGGGAAAAGAACCCATGATCCGCGTCTTAGGGCGTGATCCTGCGGAAATTGTGGCCAAGGTCTTACTCCTTTCTTAAATGGCTTTGCTCGGAGCCGTACCCTGTTCTTTATAACCCTCCAGGCCCTTTTTCGTTCGGGTAGATTTCTGGTGTAGTTTGTAATATTATAAAAAAGCAGAAGATCTCTTGAGGAGGAAGGGAAATTTCTTATCTATTTGATGCCTTGGGCAGCATGCGGTGGCAGGATGTAGTGGATATCGTCTTGATCAGCTTTATCCTGTACCGACTGTATGTGTGGATCCAGGGGACCCGCGCCCTGCGCATCTTAATCGCCCTCGCCGCTCTGGGCCTACTTTATCTCCTGGCCCGCTGGTCCGGGCTCTTCATCACCACCTGGATCCTGCAGTATTTATGGGCCATTATCCTCGTCATTGCCGTGGTCATTTTTCAATCCGAAATACGCCAGGTGCTCGAGCGAATGAGTCCGGTTCGCTTTTTCCTGGGCCGGCCGGAAGCTCTTGACCGGTTGGTCCTGGATGAGGTTATGAGAGCCGCTTTTGAATTAGCTCAGAAACGGATCGGAGCTCTCATCGTCTTTCAGAGGCGGGATATACTCGAAGACCACCTCAAAGGGGGAATCCCCTTAGATGGCCGGGTGAGTTACGAGGTTCTTTCCAGTATCTTCCTCCCTAACTCTCCTGCCCATGACGGAGCGGTCATCGTCTCAGAGGGACGGATCATTTCCCTGGGCTGCTACCTTCCTCTTTCGGACAACAGCAGTCTGCCCCGGAATTACGGAACCCGTCACCGGGCAGGGATTGGCCTCACTGAGCGAACCGATGCTATTTCCCTGATCATTTCCGAAGAACGGGGCGAGGTCTCCTTGGCGATAGAGGGTGGGATCACCCCGATGGCCAACCCGGATGACCTCAAAGGGCGCCTGGAATCAATGCTCATCAAACCAGAGCAGATAAAAGGGCGCTGGCAAGATGCCTGGACTGTGAATCTTGTTCCCAAGATCGTCTCTTTGCTCCTGGTTCTGGTGCTCTGGGGTTTCATCGCCGGACAACAAAGGGTGGAGATGTGGTTGACTATTCCTTTGGAATATCGCAACATGCCCGCAAACATGGAAATTTCCGGGGAATTGGTAAATAAGGTGGAAGTCGGCCTTCGCGGGCCGCGAGGCCTGATCTCCGGCATTACTCCAGAACAGGTCAGAGCCCACGTGGATTTATCCCAGGCCACGGGCGGTCTAAATTATATCCGCCTAACAACGAACAATATCAGTATCCCTTTGGGAATGGAGATCACCAAGCTTCATCCTTCGTCAGTTCGCCTAAGGCTGGAAAACGTGAAGACCCGCGCAGTCAAGGTCAAGCCCCAATTCATCGGAACTCTTCCCAGACCTTTGCGGCTAAAATCAGTCTGGGTGGAACCCCCCTCCATCGTCCTCCAGGGACCTGAAAGTATCCTGGCGAAAGTACGAGAAATTCCCACTCAGCCGGTCGATCTCTCCCTCATCAAGGAGAACCAAAAAATCAACGTAAGCGTAGAGGTCGATTCACCCCAACTCCATATTGCTCCGGGTCAACCCTCCCAAGTCTGTGTAGACATCAAAGTCGAGAGGGCCAGCTGATCCTCGGGGAAAGGTGATGAAGGATATTTATGCAGAGATGATCGCTGCCTCTCGGGATATCGCCGCATCTTTCCCACCCCCACGCTTTTATGCCTGCTGTAAAGAATCGCTGAACTTTTCCCGCTCCATCTTTGCAGAAAACCAACAGGTTTTAAGGTTCCGGGAATTTGTTCTCCGTGAGCTGAAGGATGACTTCGGGCACGGGATCGATCATGCGGAGAAAGTGGCTGTGGAAGGGGGAGCCTTGGTGTACATCGAGGGAGAAAAGCTCTCTCTGGGAGATTCTGCCAGACGCGAAGCCGGTACTCTAGTACAGATCGCCGGGCTCCTGCATGATCTGCGCCGGGGAGAAAAAAATCATGCCCAATCCAGCGCCTCCGCGGCGGAGAAGATTCTGGCAGAGTTTTCCATTGCTCCGGAAAAGAAGAGATATATCGTAGAAGCGATTGCCAACCACGAAGCCTTCGTGGAGCCCAAAAAGATCGACTCCCCCGTCGGGCAAGTGATCAGCGATGCCCTGTACGATTCTGACAAATTCCGCTGGGGTCCGGACAATTTCACCATCACCCTTTGGCAAATGCTTCGCTCCTCGAAGGCACCCATTGTCCGCCTGATTCGCAGGTTTCCGAAGGGCATGAAAGGAATTGCCAGGATCAAAGAGACCTTCCGCACAGATACAGGAAAGACCTACGGGCCGGAGTTCATCGACCTGGGGCTTAAAATCGGGGAAAAAATCTACTTATACATCCAAGAGCGATTCGCCACGGAGCTCAGAGCGGAAAAGAATGATAGGGAGATAGGGAGGTAGGGAGATGGGGAAACAGAAAAAATCTTACCCTATCCCCCCATCGCCCCACCTCCCTATTTCTTCTTTACAAGGGAGGCCCTTTTAATTGCCTTTGGGCCAAACTTATCCCAAATTTGGTCCACGGCCGCGGTGGACCCTGCGACTTTTTTTCTTTTTGAGTCAAAGAGAGGAAGTTGTTCGGGATCATCGTGGGGGCGCAGGTTGGAGATGCCGACACCGAGGAGCCTGGCTCTTTTTCGCTGAACCTCTGTCTTATTCAGGAGCTTAACGGCTGCCTCATATATTTCTATCCCCTGATCCGTTGGAGAAGGTAGGGTAACGCTGCGGGTGACTAAACTGAAATCAGGATAACGAACTTTCAGCTGAACGGTGTATCCTTTCAGCATTTGTTTCCTGAGCTCCCACCCTACTCGTTCGGACTGATCCAGGAGGATTTTTTCCATTGCTTCCCGCTCCTGGAGGTCAGGGGTGAAGGTTTCTTCTTGGATGATGGACTTGGGTTCTGATTGGGGAATAACCGGCCGGTCATCCTCTCCCCGAGCTAAGGCCACGAGCTCCAGGCCAAACTTTCCCAGTTTTCGCTCGATCAACTCTACAGGATAGGTCGCCAGCTGCCCAACCCGCAGGATTCCCATTTCTTGCAGAACCTGCTCGGTGGATTTCCCGACGCCCCACAGTTTGGAGATGGGCAGGTCTCGGAGAAACTCTGGCACCTTTTCAGGCTTGATTTCCACGAGTCCATCGGGTTTCTTAAGATCTGAGGCAATCTTGGCCAGAAACTTATTGGGGGCAATTCCCGCTGAGGCCGTAAGCCCAGTTGTTTCGTAGATTCTTTTCTTGATTTCCTTGGCCACCCCTAAAGCCGGCCCAAAAAGCGTTTCGCTCCCCGTGACGTCCAGGAAAGATTCATCCAAGGAGAGGGGCTCGACCAGCGGGGTATAATCACTCAAAATCTTATAGATCTGCTCTGAGACCTCCCGGTAGCGCTCCATGCGGACGGGGAGAAAAATACCCTGGGGGCAGAGCTTTCTGGCTTGCGCCGTGGGCATTGCCGAATGCAGCCCGTAGACGCGGGCTTCGTAGGAGGCGGCTGAAACCACACCTCTTTTTCCCCCATCCCCGCCCACGATGACTGGTTTCCCTTTGAGGGAAGGGTTGTCCTCCTGCTCCACCGACGCGTAGAAGGCATCCATGTCAATGTGAATGATCTTGCGCTCCAATCTTTCCTGCCCTTCACTTTTTCCTTCTTAATTTTTTTAAAATTACTTCCCGGAATTTCTTGGCCTGTTCGTCCTGGGGGTCTAATTTCAGGACGATTTCGAACTGCTCTAAGGCTTCCTTGTATTTTTCTAATTGATGATAGGCCAATCCCAAGCCCGCATGGGCTTGCTGGAACCGAGGGTTTGACTCGAGGACTTTTTGATATAACTCGATGGCTTGAGTGTACTCTTTACTCAGGCAAAAGGCATCTGCCATATTTTTCATAATGACAGGGTTTTCAGGCTCGCGGGAGATAGCGGCCTGATAGGCCTGGATAGATTCCGAAAGTCTTCCCTTGTGCCGATAGGCTATGCCCAACTCATTGAAGAAAAGGGCGCTATCGTTCCGCTTATCTCCTTTGTGGGGTTCGAGCAGGGTAATAACCTTATCGTATTGGCCACGCTTATTTAGCAAAGTGGCCTCTTCAGCCAGGCGATCAAAGAGGGATAATCCTTCCCTTTTCGTTTGCTGAGCTGCAGCTTCGGGGGGGAAAAAGCAGGAGCCAATAACCAGGGCCAGGAGAAAACTCAGAAGAAAAAAAGAGGGGAAGAACCTTTGTCCTTCCCCCGGAGATATTCCTCTCATAAAGATAAGGATTGGCACCTCAGCCCGTGAACGACCTGGAGGTGTTTAACCCTCACGGTGTAATGGCCTTCAATCCTTCATCAATGGTAAAGACCGCTCCACATTTCGGGCATTTTACTTTGCTTTCCTTGGGCATGTATCCGCAACCAAAGGAAAATGCCGCCAAGACAACCAACGCCAAGACCATGCTGATCCACTTCTTCACTCCCCTTCACCTCCTTTCTTTTTACACATCCTTTTCGCGCCGAATAAGGGCGTAAGGAATATTCTCCCTCCCTAAAGAAGAGCTACCACTGGAGATGGAGGAAATTGCCTTTCCTCAGAGGTAGAAATAAACCTAACAAAAGTTGGTTTTTTAGTCAAGAGAAAAATTAGCTTGCCAACCCACCCAATTTTTTTACCGATTTTAAGGGAACAGGGTGAGAACCACTTGTGGCAATTGAGGCCCGTTTCCCCTTGTTTATTTGAACCGGAGAGGTTTTAGCAACCGTCGTACCGTCTCCTAACTGGCCGATTGCGTTGGCCCCCCAGGCCCATAAAGTCCCATCCGTTTTCAAGGCTACAGTGTGACCCCCACTCGTCGCAATTGAAATCCATTTCTCCATGTTTATCTGAACTGGCGAGGGTTTTGCAACTTTTGTACCGTCTCCTAACTGGCCATGCCGATTATTTCCCCAGGCCCATAGAGTCCCATCCGATTTCAGAGCAAGGGTATTCCCACCCCCTGCGGTGATCGAAACCCAATTATTATCCTTCCCCATTTGAACCGGTGAGGTTTTACCAAATCTTTTCTTTCGCCCTTTCCGATCATCCAAGCTAGCTCCCCAGGCCCATAGAGTTCCATCTGATTTCAGCGCAATGGTATGAAAACTTCCTGCGGCAATAGAAACCCACTGATTATCTTTGCCGATCTGAACCGGAAAAGTTTTATCCCTTCTCGTACCATCTCCTAATTGCCCAAAAAAATTAGCTCCCCAGGCCCATAGAGTTCCATCTGATTTCAGGGCCACGGTATGAAAGCCGCCCGCTGCGATGGAAACCCACTGATTATCTTTGCCGATCTGAACCGGCGAGGTTTTATCCTTTTTCGTACGATCTCCTAATTGGCCATGTGCATTATATCCCCAAGCCCATAAGGTCCCGTCGGACCTCAAGAATATGGTATGAAATAATCCTCCAGAAATCTTCGGGATGATAGCCCACGATGTATCGACTCGGGTAAGGGTTACAAACAAAATGAACAGAGATATTAGAAAAACAAAAGATCTATACTTCTTTTTCATTGTCCTTAATCTACTTCTATTGCTTAGCAATCACCTCGAAAGAGTCCAGGATCTCCTTGATGGCCTGACGATCCTCTACCCCTTCCTTTTCAACGACCATGTAGATGATGAAGATTTGATAAGGCTCTGCAAAAGCGTAAACCCATCCATGTTCACGCTTCAAACCTTTTATGGTATAGGTGGTATATTTTTTCGCGGCAAAAGGGACCCCTTTCAAAGAATACACCTCCGTCGAACTAATTTCGAACAGAACGTTTTTCCCGTAGTCTTTTTGAAATTCATATTTAAAACTAGATCCCGCAATGGTCGTTAGCCACTCGATTTTTGCCTGGTCGAATCTAGAATAGCGCCCCGCTGGTGTGAAATCGATCTGCAGGTTTGATTGAGTGGCAGGATTAAAAATAAAGACTTGCGACTCCTCTAACCCTTCTTTTTCAAAGCCCAAATCCAGCAAAAACTTTGGATACTTTGTCGTCACCTGCCAATTAGGGGGAGCCGAGATCTTAAAGGGGAATCGAATCCCGGTGAATTGATTCCCTTCGATCTTACCCACCGGAAGGCTAAGATCAACTTTGACCGCATCCCGGACAGGAGTCCCTGCACATCCCACCGAGAAAACAAGAAGCAAGATTATGATCGGTATCCAGGAACCTTTTTTCATTTTTCCTTTGACCTCCGTGGTTTAAGGTAAAGGTTTGCATCATATCGGCAGAACCTATTCTCCCCTGGTAAAAGCGCTTGCCACTGGCCGTTTCGACGAATAAGAAATAATTCGTCCGGCCAAGCCGAGGAGTTGCCAAAAGCCACCTTTGGGGGAGATTTGCCATTATGTAAAAAGGGTTAAATTTTCGATCCCAACAGGCCCAAGAGTTCCTGCTGCAAGCTCAGGCCCCATTCGGTGCGCTCTGATCGGAACGATTTTTTGACAAAAGAAAGGGCACGCTTCCAATTACCTTGAGCTGGGCCTTCGCGCCCCATCGCCCGAAGGATCAACCCCATCTTCAAGTAATTGTCAGCTACAAGGAGGTTGGGGAAAAAAAAGATATTGGTTCCTTCAAAGAGGGGGTATTCGGCCCAATCCTCGTCTAAGTACTGAAGAAGTTTATCGAAAAACTCATTGGAAGACTGGTACAACTTCATTGCCTCCGGATAAGCCTTTTCACGAAATCGTTTCTCCGCCTTCGCCTTCTGTTGCACCCCCCCGCGATAGAAATCTCGAACCTCCTTGGCATCTTCCCAGGTTACCTCCAGCCCGTCATTCTCCTCAAAGACTGCTTCTAGGTTGGCTTTTTTGAGGGGGATCGGGGCTTTTCCCTCCGGAGGAGGGGTGATACCCGCACAGCCCTGAAAGGCTAGGAAGACAAAGACAATAAAGACCGCGAATAATTTTTCTTTCATCTCTCACCTTTCTTTGAGCAACTGATCAATAATTCTCATGGCTTCCGCGCCCTCCCAATCCACTATTCCTATGGCCCGAGAGCGCACCATCCCCCGGCGATCGATCAGGTAGCTTGTAGGCTGGGCCCAGAGCCCGAAAAGACGTCCTACTTTTCCTTCTTTATCCAGGAGGGCCGGCACTTGGACTGGGCTCTTCTCCAGAAATTTCACGATGGTTTCTCGGTCTTCTTTGTTGTTTATGCGGAAGAAAATTACGCCTTTGGAGTGATATTTGTTGTATAACTTTTCGACGGAAGGACCCTCCTTCCGGCAGTTGGGTCACCAGGTGGCCCAGAAGTTAAGAAAGATGACTTGCCCCCGATGACTCCGTATGTCCACCATCTTCCCCTGGAGATTCTCCAATGAGAAATCTGGAGCGCCTGAGGGTTTGGTGTAAGTATGGAAAATGCTTTGCTCCGCTGTACTTTGATCCTGCTTCCATTCAGTGCCCTGCACCCAAAAAATGCAGGCGCAAATCAAAGCTATCATTATTTTGGGCATCTGCCCCAATTTTTTCCTCATTCTTTTCGATCACTCCTTTCTAATGCTTTCTCTGCCATTCGGTAATTTCGCGTGACGGACTTTCTGAACGTCGATGAAATAATTGAAGTTTGGGCTGTTAGCTATATTATGACATACGCGGCATTGAGTTTCGCTAACATCCTTAAGGCTTTTCCATGGCTCGGGATGCCCTTCACCTGCTCCATGGCAGGCTTCGCATTGGACATTCTCCAAAGAGCTGCTGGGGTCTCTAATGCTCCCGAAGCCGGTGGTATGGCAGGCCAGGCAGTACGGGTCGGAGGTTTTGTTTTTTTCGACCAATGTTTGGTATGCCCGGGCATGAGCGGTCGTGAGCCATTGCTCGTGCTCCTGCTGATGACAGGAGAAGCAAACCTTTTCCCCGACTAAGAGAGGGAGGGGGGGAGTCGCTATCTCCTGGCGGGCAGTGGCGGAGCCTTCTGCAGGGACTGCTTGGAGCGAAGATCGCAGGGTGTTTTCGAGATTGGTCTTGTATTGCCCCGTCAATTCCTGGATCTTTGGATGGTCGGTGTAGCTCTCCTTCAATGGGATCAATTGGTAGCGGGAATATAGTTTTTTCTTCTCCCCGAAGAAATCCATTTGCCCGATAAACTCACCCCGCGCACCCGCGACGAGGATTTGAGTACGGTGCTTAGCGGCAATGGGGTCCCGTTGATGATGGGTTAGGTGGCCGTTAATGATTAAATGGATCCCCCGGACCTTCCGGGCGAGCATTTCTTGTTCTTCGCCCTCCATATGGGCAAGGGCAATAATTACCCGGCATTGCTTCTTCAATTTGCGAACGGCCTTCTTAGCAGCCTTGAAGGGGTTTGTGAGCCGGTATTTTTCTTTTTCCTCTGCTGAGCCCAAGGGAAACCGGTCGGAGATAAGGCCGATAATGCCTACCTTGATCCCTTGGATTTCTTTGATTATGTATGGTTTGAATACGGGTTCCTTAGACTTGATGTTCACAAGATTGGCGGCTAGAAAGGGGAAATTTGCCTGCTTACTTAATTGTAGGAGGTTGTCCACCCCGAAGGAGAGATCGAGCTCTCCGGGTGTGAATGCATCATATTCCATATAGTTGTAAGCTTTTATGAAGAGGTCGGCTTTGATGGCGCCTATTTGTCTGGCATTGAGAATTTGGGCGGAGGTACGGGAAAAGAGGAGATCCCCAGTATCAACGAGAATAATGTTCCCCCTTTCGCGCCGTAACTGACTCAGGAAGGTAGCTCGCCTGGCCAGACCGCCAAGCAAATTAGCCCTTCAGCCGCAGGGTTCAACCTCGCCATGAACGCTGGAAGAGAAAGCCAGGGTGATGCTCTGATCGAGCTTTAAAATGGGGGATTTCCCCCAAAGATAGAAAGGAAAGATCAAGATCAGGAGCAGTCCTAAAAGATACTTCTTCATGGAAACCTTATCTCAATTGGGCGTTCCAACAGTTCAAGTAGGTTTTTGTTGAAAATTATTTATTTTCTTATCAAATTCCCCAATTTGGAATGGCTTTGACTATAACCAAAACATCCGCCCGTACCTCAATTTCTATCAATAAGATACCTTTTGATTATTTAATGGTGCACAACCCTTCCCCTCACATCCTTTCAAAATTTTATGCCAATTCTTGTTCTTTTATTTCTTCTTCTTCCTTAGAAAATAGAGACCCCATTCGAAATGCAATCTTCATCCCTCTCTCCAAAGCCGTTGGGATGCCCTTTTTATATTTTTTCCCCCGGTAACATTTACATCAATAAAAATTTTTTGTCAATAAAAAAAGGGGGCTTTTGTGTTAGTAAAGTAAAAACATTATATAAGGCTATGAGAACACACTCGAAAGCGTAACATAGGAAAGAATTAATTGGTATGTTACCGGACATTCAATAAAAGGGAAGCCTCCTCCCAAGAGATATGAGTAAGTCGCAGCCAACCCAAACCCTTAACAACGTTTAAACCGACTATCTGAAGGCTGAAGGCCTCCCCTTAAGACAGTTGAGATTCGGAATTACCGTTAGCTTGCCATTGACTTTCTTCCATCGGTTGATTAAACTCCTCTTATATTTTATGTAAAATTTGGTTCCTCCGTCGATGAATTCTAACCAATAGGGTGCTATATGGTCCAGCGACAATGAAACCCTATTGGTTAAAAGAGGAGTGGGTTTATTAGTTTTTTCGGGAGAAAATGGGGTAAGGCAGAACTGGTATATCCGAAACTGTTCGGATATGGAAAAGTTAAGCGACAATTTGCTTGGCTGGGCGGAGAGAGGTGATGTCGAGAAAGGTGCGAGGAAAATGATATGGAGAAACTTAGGATTAAAAACCAAAAGGGGGTAAAGCAAATGGGAATAGAAAAGCTTATGGTTAGGAAATCGTCGATGAAAGCAGTACTATTAGGGATCGCGGTTTGCGCTCTTCCCACTGTGGTGGCAATAGGTCCGGTCCAAGCTTTTCCTACGCAGCACTGGGTGCTCGGACCCGGTGAGCAGTTCGAAGTCCTTCGCGACTCCTTATGTTTTGGCGAAGGCAGAGCAGGAGAAAGAACGGCCTATAAGGTAGTCAAATTCTCCAAAA